>DATIRA010000001.1:0-7669 GCA_035470225.1 Steroidobacteraceae bacterium
GGTGTCCAGCCTGAGGCCGATCTGCTCTCCGACGCGGTGATCGTGGTGGCTCGGCACCAGTGACAGCACGCGCCGACCGCTCGGCAGCTCGAGCGTATAGAGAAACTCTGCGCCACGGAACACGCGCTCGACGACACGTGCCCGCAGCGGCGCCATGTCGTCGTGCACCACGTCGTCCGGCCTCAACATCACGTCGACCTCGCCGCCGCAGGCCGTGCTCGCGTGGTCCTCGCGCAGCGGCCCGAGCTCGGTCTGCAGCACGCCACCGCCGTCGCAGCAGGCGGGCAGGAACGAGGCCTGTCCGACGAACTCGGCGGCAAATCGCGAGGCGGGTCGGTGGTAGAGGTCGTAGGGCGTGGCCCATTGCTCCAGGCGGCCGTCGCGCATCAGTCCGACCTTGTCGGCCAGCGCGAACGCATCCTCGTGGTCGTGCGTGACGATCAGCGCCGTCGCGCCGAGCGACTTCAGCAGCGGCCGCAACTCCGCCACCAGCCGGCCCCGCAGTGTGACGTCGAGGCTCGCAATAGGCTCGTCGAGCAGCACGGTCGAGGGCTGAGGCGCGAGGGCCCGTGCCAGCGCCACGCGCTGCTGCTGGCCGCCGGAGAGCTGCGAGGGATAGGCGTCGCCGAAATCCTCCAGGCCGACGAGCCGGAGCATGTCCGCCGCTCGCGAGCTGCGCGCGGCTGAAGCGAGCTGGTGCAGACCGAACTCGACGTTGCGGCGCGCCGTCAGATGCGGGAACAGCGCGAGGTCCTGGAACACGAAGCCGATCTCGCGCAGGTGCGGCGCCAGCTGCACGCCCGGGCCGCTCAACAGCCTGCCCCGCGAGATGATGCTGCCGGAGTCGATCGCCTCGAATCCGGCGATGCAGCGCAGTGTCGTCGTCTTGCCGCAACCGCTCGGCCCGAGCAGGCAGGCGATCTCGCCTTGCTCGAGCGCGAAGCTGATGTCGTCGATCGCCAGACGCGACCCGAGCCGCCGGGACGCGTCGTGTACCTCAAGCCACATGGGTCACTCGCCTAGCGAGCAGCACCACCGGCAGGATGCCGACCGCGACGATCATCACGGAGGGGAGGGCTGCGCGGGTCCACTCGCCCTCGGCAGTCATCTCGAACACGCGCAACGCGAGCGTCTCGAAGCCGAATGGCCGGGTCATCAGCGTGATCGGCAGCTCCTTCATCAGGTCGACGAACACCAGGACCCCGGCGGCGAGCAGGCTGCCACGCAGCAGCGGCAGGTGTACCCGGCTCAAACGGGCCGCCCCGCGCACGCCGAGTATCTCGGCGGCCTGGTCGAGGTTGCGATGGATCCGCGCGAGGCCGCTCTCGACGGGTCCGCTCCCGACCGCCAGGAAGCGCGCGAGGTAGGCGATGAACATCGTGAGCAGCGTACCCTGCAGGAAGAGCTGAGGCGCCGATGTTCCCAGCACCGAGTCGAGCTGCTGCTGGAGCCAGTTGTTGAACCCCGACACCGGCGCGAAGAGCCCGACCGCCAGCACGGTGCCGGGAATCGCATAGCCGATCGTCGCAACGCGACCGAGCCCGCGCAGCCAGCGACTCGTGCTGCCCCTGACCGCGTAGCCCAGTGCCAGGGCTGCCGCGACGACGACCAGGGCGCCGGAGGCCGCGACCACCACGCTGCGGCCCGCGAAGGCCCAGTACCGGGAGTCGAGGTCGGTGGCCGCATGCTGCACGGACCAGTGCAGCAGCTGAATCATCGGCAGTATGAACGCCGCCGACAGCACGGCCAGCGCCGTCGCAGTCGCCGCGATTGCGCTTGCGCCCTCGAGCCGCTGCCGCGGCAGGTCGAGGCGACCGGCCCGGTCGCTGGCAAAACCCCGGTCGCCGCGCAGCATCCGCTCGAGCCAGGTGCCGCCGAGTGCGAGCAATGCCAGCACCGCCGCCATCTGCAGCGCCGCGGAGATCGAGAACATGCCGAACCAGGCGCGATAGATGGCGGTCGTGAACGTGTCGACGTTGAGCGCCGCGACCACGCCGAAATCCGCCAGCGTCTCCATGCAGACCAGCGCGATGCCCGCTGCGATCGCCGGTCGCGCCGCTGGCAGCACGGCCTTGCGGAAGGCCGCGGCACGGCCAAGACCCAGGGACTGTGCGACCTCCAGGCCGCGCGACCCGGCGGTCTCGAACGCGACGCGTGCCAGCATGTACACATAAGGGTAGAGGCACAGCGTCAGCACGACGGCCGCGCCACCCAGTGAGCGGATCGCCGGAAGTCGCAGGCCCTGGCCCAACTGCTCCCGCAACCAGCCCTGTAATGGTCCTGCATAGTCGAGCGCCCCTGCGAACACGACGGCGAGCACGTAACCGGGGACGGCCAGCGGCAGCAGCAGGGCCCAGCTGAAGAAGCCGCGACCCGGGAATTCATGGGCCGCGACCAGCCAGGCGAGCGTCGTGCCGAGAATCGCAGTGGCGATGCCGACGAGCGCGAGCAACAGCGCCGTGTTGACCGCAACCCTGGGCAGCACGTGCTGCAACTGGTGCTGCCAGACCTCGGTCGCCGGCGACAGCCAGGCTGCCGCAGCCGACAACATCGGCAGCAAGGCCGGCACTGAGAGCAGCGCGACCGTGATCGCGGCTGCGTACCGTGACGGCGGGCCCGTCATGCCTCAGCGGTAGCCGGCGCGGTCCATCAGGCGGACGGCGGCAGGCTGCAGGCGCCCGGCTTCCGCCACGTTGATCAGGCTCGGTTCGAAGTCGCCCCAGGACTTCACCAGCGGGTCGATCGGGGCCGCCGGGTTCGCCGGGAACTCCATGTTGACGGCGGCGAAATGTTGCTGAGCGGTGCCGGTCGACAGCCACTCGAGGAACCTCGTCGCCGCAGCGACCTTGCGTGAATGTGCCACGACGCCGGCGCCCGAGATGTTGACGTGCACCCCGCCCGCGCCCTGGTTCGCCCAGAAGAGCTTGACCGGGAAATCGGGCCGCTGCTTCAGGATGCGTCCGTAGTAATAGCTGTTGACGATTCCGACGTCGCACTGCCCGGCCGCGATCCCCTCGAGCAGTTGCGTGTCGTTCGCGAACACGTCCGTGGCGAGGTTTTCGACCCACCCCCGCACCACCTGCTCGGTCTTCGCCTCGCCGTGTGCGGCGATCATCGTCGCGACCAGCGACTGGTTGTACACCTTCTTCGAAGTTCGCAGGCACAGGCGCCCCTTCCACTCGGGCCCCGCCAGCGCCTCGTAGGTGCTGAGCTCGGTCGGCGCGACTCTCTGCGTGCTGTAGGCGATCGTCCGGGCCCGCATCGAGAAGCCGAACCATCGATTGCCCGGGTCTCGAAGGTACGCCGGGATGTTGCGCTCGAGTGTTGCCGACTCGACCGGGCGCAGCAGGCCGCGCTCGGCTGCATTCCAGAGCTCACCCGCATCCACCGTCATCAGCAGGTCCGCGGGCGTGTTGCGACCTTCGGCCGTGAGACGCTCGATCAGCATCGCGGCATCGCCGGTCGCGAAGTCGATGTCCACGCCGGTTTCGCGCGTGTATGCCTCGAAGATCGGCTTGACCAGCTGTTCGTTACGCGCCGAGTAGACGACCAGCGTTTCCGCGGAAACGCCAGGCGCGATGGTGATAGCGAGCAGCAGCGTGATGGCGGCCGATCCGCCGCGCAGCGAGAGCGAGAAGTTCATGTGCAGGGGAGTCGAGCTGAATAAATGCAAATAATTCTCATTATTATAATGGATGGTCTGACGGCGCACCAGCGTTTCACGCCGCCGGCTGCTCATCGCTTGCGGTATCCCTGCCGCTGACCCGCGCTGCGCCCGGTGGTGGCTGGAACCGGGTCCGTCCGGCAGGTCCCTGGGGCCGCTATGATGCCGCGACAATCGTGACGCCGAGGGCTTGCCGATGTACCAGCCGCTGACCAGCCCGTGGATCTCGGAACTGGCCGGCGTAGAGCGCGAGCGCCGGCCGTGAGCAGTCCGGCGATCGGCGCGGTCGCGAGCGGCCACGAGCTCACCGCAGCCGCCGCTCGCGAGGTGCTGGAGGAAGGCGGGAACGCCTTCGATGCGATCGTGGCGGCCGCCTTGATGGCCTGTGTCGCCGAGCCCGTGCTTTGCTCGCTCGGGGGCGGAGGTTACCTGCTGGCCGCGAGCTGCGGCGAAGAGCCTGTCGTGTATGACTTTTTCACCGACACGCCCCGTACCCGGGGCGCTTCGGACCAGATTGACCTGCATCCGGTCGACGCCGACTTCGGGTCGGTGACGCAGCAGTTTCACGTCGGGCTCGGCGCGGTCGCGACGCCGGGCATGCCGGCGGGACTCTTTGCGATGCACCGCGATCTGTGCCGGCTGCCGATGCCTCGCCTGGCGGAGCCGGCGGCCCGTGCCGCGCGGGACGGCGTGGTCATCAATCGCTTCCACGCCTACCTGTTCCAGGTCGTCGCGCCGATTTACGTCGCGACGGCTGCGGCGCGTGCTGTCTATGGACGGGACCGCGAGTCGCTTCCACGCGAAGGACAGCGTTTCCGTCAGCCGGATCTGGCCGTAGCAATCGAGCTATTCGCCCGCGAGGGGCCGGGCCTCTTCTATGACGGAGAGCTGGGCCGGCGGCTCATCGAGCAGTGCAGGCAGGGCGGCGGGCAACTCGCGCGCGATGATCTCGCGGCTTACCAGGTGAGGCGCCGGGAGCCGCTGGCCGTCCGGTATCGCAACGCGCGAATCTTCACGAACCCGCCGCCGTCGCGCGGTGGAATGCTGATCGCGTTCGCGCTCGCCCTGCTGGCAGAGACGCCGGTCGCCGGGCGCGAGCAGTGGCTGCGCACGCTGGTCGAGGCATTGCGGCTCACCGACAGGGTCCGCGCGGATTGCGGCAATCCGCTGCTCGATCGCGAGCTGCTCGAGCGCTACCGCGCGGAGCTGGGCCTCCGTCCTGGCTGCGACCGCGGCACGACCCACGTCAGCGTCGTGGACCGCGAGGGCAATCTTGCCGCGGCCTCGCTCAGCAACGGGGAGGGCTGCGGCCACGTGCTCGCGGGCACTGGAATCATGCTCAACAACATGCTCGGCGAGGAGGACATCAATCCGCAGGGCCTGCAGCGGTGGCAGCCGGGCACGCGGATGGCGTCGATGATGGCGCCGACGCTGATCGAGCAGCCCGGTGCCCGTGCCGTGCTGGGCTCAGGCGGCTCCAAGCGCATCCGAAGCGCGGTACTGCAGGTCGTCACGAACCTGGTCGCGCTGGACATGCCGCTCGAGGACGCCGTCACGGCGCCGCGCCTTCACTTCGAAGATGGACTGCTGAGCGTCGAGGGAGGATTCTCGCCGGCCGAGCTGCGGGTGCTCGATGCGTCCGGGTTGCGGATCGATCGCTGGTCTGACCGCAACTTCTTCTTCGGCGGCGTGCACGTGGTACGGCAGCGGCGAGAGGCGCTCGGCGCCGTCGGTGATCCGCGGCGCGGCGGCGTGGGCCTGACGCTCAACTCCGCGCAAGCAGCTTCCTGAGATCCGCGAGCTTCCGGGTATTTATCACGTCGTCGGCCTCGAGCCAGCCGCGGCGGGCCTGGTCGATCCCGCAGCGCATGAAGCGCAGGTCGTCGGCGCCGTGCGCGTCGGTCGAGACCGCGATCTTGACGCCCGCGTCCTTCGCCATCTGGCAGGCTGCCGCGTCCAGATCCAGCCGGTCCGGATGGGCATTCAGCTCCAGGATGCAGCCGCGCTCGCGGGCCGCCTGCATGATGCGCTCGAGATCGATCGCGTAGGGCTCGCGCTCGTTGATCAGGCGGCCGGTGGGGTGGGCCAGGATGTTGCAGTGGCGGTTGTCCATGGCCCGCAGGATCCGTTCGGTCTGCTTCTTCTTGGACAGGTCGAACCGGTAGTGCACCGCGCAGACGGTGAAATCAAGTTCCGCGAGCACCTCGGCCGGGAGATCGAGCGACCCGTCCTCCAGGATGTCGAGCTCGATCGACTTCAGCACGACGATGCCGCGCAGCCTGCCGTTGAGTCGGTCGATCTGGCGGACCTGGGCCAGCAACCGCTTGCGGTCGAGCCCGTGGGCCACGGTCACGTGCCGTGAGTGATCGTTGATCGAAACATAGTCGTAGCCGCGCTCCATCGCGGCGCGGGCCATCTGCTCGATCGTGTCGTGACCATCGGTGGCGCGGCTGTGGCAGTGCAGGTCGCCGCGGATATCCTCCAGCGTCACGAGCTCGGGCAGCCTGCCCTTGCGGGCGGCCTCGATCTCGCCGCGGTCTTCCCGGAGCTCCGGCGGGATCCAGCGAAGTCGCAGTGCTTTCAGAAGCTGTCGTTCGGTCCTGCCGGCGATCCGCTCGTCGTCGCTGAACAGCCCGTATTCGTTCAGCTTCAACTTGCGGCCGGCGGCCATCCTGCGGACCGCGATGTTGTGGGCCTTCGAGCCGGTGAAGTAGTACAACGCCGCCCCGTAACTCACCTGCGGCACGACGCGCAGGTCCACTTGCAGCCCCGAACGCAGCCGCACGGTCGAGCGGGTCGTGCCCTGCGAGACGACCTCGGCGACCTCGTCGTAGTTTACGAAGCGCTCGATGACCGGTGAGCTGCCGGCGGCCGTGACGAGCAGGTCCAGGTCGCCGACCGTTTCCTTGCGTCGCCGGTAGCTGCCTGCAACAGCGACTTCCTTGACGCCCTCGACGCGCCGCAGGTACTTCACCAGCGGCTCGGCGACGTCCTCGGCATCGATCAGCTTCCAACGCCGTTCGCGAGCGGCGAATCGCTCGAGACGCGCGCTGATCATCCGCTCCGTCTTCGGGCCGAACCCGGGCAGCTCCCTGACCTTGCCACGGCGCAGCGCGGCTGCGAGGTCCGCCAGGCTGCGGATCTGCAGCTTTTCATGGAGGATCCTGACCCGTTTCGGACCGAGGCCGTCTATCTTCATCAGCTCGCTCAGCGCCTTTGGCGTGCGCGAGGCGAGCTCGTCGAGCAGCGGCAGACGGCCGGTCTCGACGATCGTCTCGATCTTGCCCGCGAGGTCCTTGCCGATGTTGCGAAGTTCCGAGAGGTCGCGACCCTCGGCAAGCAGCTCGGCCATGCTGCGGGAGTTGCCGCGGACCGTACGCGCCGCATTGCGGTAGGCCCGGATCCGGAACGGGTTCTCGCCCCGCACGGCCAGCAGGTCCGCGAGCGTCTCGAAGATCTCGGCGATCTCGGCGTTATGCGCCGGCACGGTCCTGGCCCTCGCGCCCCGTACTCCGACCGATCCACGATAGGGCACCGCGCCGAATGCTTGCCAGCCGTAGATTCCGCTGGCCTTCGCGAGCTCTCGCGTCCCGACCCGGGGGTCCGTGTCTCCTCCTATTGTTCGCGGGGACGACCGGGTCGAGGATAGGGTTCTGGGATTCCGCGAGTCCCGATTGCGAAATGCGAACCGCTACCGCACCCGCCGCACCCGCCGCCGTGCTTCGCACGCGGAACCTGACCAAGGTCTACCGGACCGGCGAGGTGGAGGTACACGCGCTGCGCGGCGTGGATCTGGAGCTGCGCTCAGGCGAGCTGGTCGTGCTGCTCGGTCCCTCGGGCAGCGGCAAGTCCACGCTGCTCAACATACTCGGCGGACTCGACACGGCGAGCTCGGGCGAGGCGTGGTTCGAGGACCACGACCTCACCCGCGAGGACGACAAGGATCTCACCCGCTACCGGCGCGAGCACGTGGGCTTCGTGTTCCAGTTCTACAACCTGATCCCG
>DATIRA010000002.1:0-3547 GCA_035470225.1 Steroidobacteraceae bacterium
CGCGTCGAACGGTGATCTCCATTCTCCCCCCTTGGCCTCCCCGGCCGCGCTGGTGTTGCGACGAGCAGGACCCGCCGGCGCAGTGGCGGCATCGAGATCGCGTCCCCTGGTTCAACAGTACCGCTATTGCGGCGCGAGGCAAGCGGCGGTGCAGCAACGGCGTTTCAGCCGCGAGGTTGCCGTGATCGGTCATCCGGGGGATTATCGGGCTGCGGGATTAGCAATCCGGAGCGAGGTCATTCCCAGGCTTCCAGGTGACGCATGTCGCGGATCTTCCTGAGCCACTCCAGCCGTGACGAACGGGAAGCCATTGCGCTCAAGCAGTGGCTCGCGGACCAGGGCTGGGATGACGTCTTCCTGGATCTGGACCCGGAGCGCGGCCTCGTGGCCGGCGAGCGCTGGCAGGAGGCGCTTCGAAAGGCAGCCGACCGCTGCGAGGCGGTCGTGTTCATCGTGTCGCCCGACTGGGCGAAGTCGAAATGGTGCCTGGCCGAATTCCTGCTCGCCAAGAGCCTGAATAAGCGGATCTTCGGCGTCATGCTGAAGGAGGTCCCGATCGGCGAGTTGCCGACCGAGATGACGTCGGAATGGCAGCTGGCCTTGCTGGTCGGTGACGGGCCGCTCGAGACGATCGGTTTCGAGTACAAGGGAGCGGAAGATCGACTCGAGTTCCTCGGTAGCGGACTCAAGCGTCTGAAGATCGGACTGCAGAAGGCGGGTTTCGCCGCTGACTTCTTCCGCTGGCCGCCAGAAGACGAGCCTCATCGGTCACCCTACCGGGGTCTGCAGCCGCTCGAGATCCGCGACGCGGCGGTGTTTTTCGGCCGCGACACCGAGATTCTGCAAGGGCTCGATGCGTTGCGCGGAATGCGAGGCGATCCGAGCAGGCAGCTTTTCGTCATCCTGGGTGCATCAGGCGCGGGCAAGTCATCGTTCCTGCGGGCAGGTCTGCTGCCACGCCTCGACCGGGACGATCGGCACTTTCTGGCGCTGCCGGTGGTCCGGCCACAGGGAGCTCCGATCTCAGGCGAGGCGGGACTCGCGCGAGCGCTGCACGACGCACGGGTTCGCGTGGGAATTGCCGGCGCGACGCTCGGGCAGATCAAGAAACAGCTCAAGGAGGGTCCCTCCTCTCTACCGGGCTTGCTCGATGAACTGCGTGCGGCGGCCCGGTCGCGGCTCGGGAGCGAACCCGGCGAGGTGTCTCCAGTTCCTACCGTGATCATTTCGGTCGACCAGGGCGAAGAACTCTTCAGCACCGATGCGGGGGATGAGGCAAGGCCGTTCCTGGATCTCCTGGCTGCAGCGCTGCGCGAGAGCGGCGAGTCCAGCTCGGCGGCGAGGCACACTGCGCGAACGATCGTGGTGGTCACGATCCGGTCGGACCGCTACGAGCCGCTGCAGAGCGCACCGGAGCTGGAGGGGATCAGAAGCCAGGTCTTTGACGAACTGAAACCAATGCCGCCCACGCGATTCCGGGAAGTGATCACGGGGCCCGCGAAGCGCGCATCGATCGAGGGTGGCAAGCTCGAAGTCCGTCCGGAACTGGTCGAGCGGCTGGTCAGTGAGTGCACCGCCGGGGGCGATACGCTGCCGCTGCTCGGGCTCACGCTCGAGCGGCTCTATTGCGATTACGGCAGTGACGGCGACCTGCGCCTCGACGAATACGAGGCGATGGGTGGGCTCGCCAATGTCGTCAAGACCGAAGCGGAATCCGTGCTGTCGTCGGATCCGATGCAGCGGCGGCAGGAACTGGAGCGGTTGCACGCGGCGTTCATTCCGTGGCTGGTGACCATCAATCCGCAGAACGACCAACCGATGCGCCGGGTTGCGAGGCGAACCGATCTGCCGGAAGCGAGTTGCCGGCTCGTTGATGCTCTTGCCGAGAAGAGGCTGCTCCTCACGGATCAGCGGGAAGGCGAGACAGTTGTCGAGGTCGCGCACGAAGCGATATTCCGACAGTGGGACGTGCTGGCCGAGTGGATCCGCGAGCACCGCGACGACTTCCGGGTCGAAGAGAGCGTCGAGCGTGCAGCGAGGGAATGGAAAGCCAGGGAGGATGCCGCCGGCAGAGAGGCGTGGCTGCTGCGCGGCGAACGACTGAGCGCAGCCGAGGAGCTGGCAGGCAAACCGGGATTCAGAGAGCGGCTGGAGCAATGCCGCGAGTTCCTCACGGAGTCGCGGCGATTTGAGCAGGCCGAACGCGCAGAGGAAGAGCGGAGGCGGAACGCCGAGCTCGAAGCGGCGCGGCAGCTCGCGGAGGAGCAGCGGGGGCGCGCCGAGGAACAAGCCAAGCACTCGCATAGGCTGCGATGGGCACTGGTCGCCATGGCTCTCCTCGCGATTGCCGCGGGAATCGCGGCGAAGCGGGCGCTTGATCAGACCAGGTTGGCGGAAGAGCAGACGAGGCTCGCCAGGCAGCAGACGCTGGAAGCGAACACGCGGCGATTGCTGGCCGAGTCTTCGGCGATGCTGGCCGGCGTGCGTACTGGTGGAACAGAGCGTGCCTTATTGCAGATTCTTGCAGTTCACCAGCGGGCTCCAGGTCCGGCGTCCGAGGCAGCATTACTGGATGGCATCGTAGGCACGCGTCGTCTCGAGTGGATCATCGATGCGCAGGAGGGGATTTCCAGCGTTGATTTCAGCCCGGACGGCAAACGCATCGTATCGGGCGGCTGGGACGGGACCGTGCGGCTGTGGGATGTGGATAGCGCTGCCGCGATCGGTACGCCGTTTCAGGGCCACTCAGGATCGGTGGAGAGCGTCGCGTTCAGCCAGGACGGTAGGCGCATCGCGTCGGGCAGCGCGGATGGAACCGCGCGCCTGTGGGATGCAGAGAGCGGCGCCGCGATCAGTGTGCCGCTCGAGGGCCACAAGGGGGTGGTCACCAGTGTTGCCTTCAGCCCGGATGGTGAGCGCATCGTGTCGGGCGGCCGCGACGGAACCGTGCGACTGTGGGATGGGGAGAATGGCGCCCTGATCGGTGCGCCACTCGAGGGACACCAGAGTCTGGTCCGAAGCGTCGCTTTCAGCCCGGACGGTAAACGCATCGTGTCGGGCGGCGAGGACGGAACCATGCGGCTGTGGGATGCGGCGAGCGGCGCCGCGATCGGCGCGCCGCTCGAGGGCCACGAACATCCGGTGGTGGGGAGCGTTGCCTTCAGCCCGGACGGCGAGCGCATCGTATCGGGGGGTGACGACGGGACCGTGCGGCTGTGGGATGCGGAAACCGGTGCCGCGATCGGTGCGCCGCTCGAAGGGCACAAAGGTGGGATCAGGAGCGTCGCCTTCAGCCCGGACGGTGCGCGCATCGTCTCGGGCAGCTGGGACGGGACCGTCCGGCTGTGGAACGCGGCGAGCGCCGCTTCGGTCGGAGTGGTGATCGGGAGGCACGAAAGTATCGTGCGGAGCGTCGCCTTCAGTTCGGACGGTGACCGCGTCGTGTCGGGCGGTCAGGACGCAACCGTACGGCTGTGGGATGCGGTGACCGGTGCCGCGATCGGCGCGCCACTCGAGGGCCACGAACATCCGGTGGTGGGGAGCGTTG
>DATIRA010000003.1:0-4992 GCA_035470225.1 Steroidobacteraceae bacterium
AATTCGTTGCCCGCCGAATCCCGCCCGCTATTCAAGCCGTAGTACCTGGCATTGACGCTCAAGGCCGCTACGGCACCCAGGTAGCGAAGGTGATCGTCCTTCCAGACGCCCTGGTGCACCCCGCCGAGGAGCCAGGTGTCGCTGTCCGTGTAGCCGCCGAGACCCAGCGTGATGCTGGGCGGACCCTCGTGCGGGTGCGCCTCGCGCTCCAGGGTTTCAGCAGACGGGTGGAAATAAGCCACCGCCAGGCCGAGACCCGTGCCGATTGCCGGCTCTGTGATGAAGAAAGGCACCGGCAGGAAACCGTGAGCGCCGGACAGGTAGTCGCTCGCGTCCAGCACACCGTCCTCGGGATCGATGAGCCCGCGATCTTCGAGCCACCCGGCCGAGGCTGGTACGACCGGACCGGAGAGCCCGGCGACCAACATGAGCAGTCTCCACCGGCCCCGTCGCCGCGATGGGTCACGCATCGTGTTCATCGAGCTCCCAAGCCCTGCAGGGATCTACCACGCTTCCGGTTCCCGACAGCGGTCTCGCATCGGTTGGGTCAGTCGGCCCGAAGTTCCGGCGAACGCGGCAAGTGGCTTTGCTTTTTCCAGGATCTCCGATACCACAGGCGCTAGTTCGCCGCCTGTCGATCGAGGTCCTCCTCCACGAAGCGCAGCATTGCCTCGAGCAAGGCCTCGCGCGGGTAGTCGTTGTGGTCGACGAACGATTTGGCAAGCTGAGGGTGCGAGCGATTCACCGGCACGGCGATCGCCCAGTGGTCAGCATTCAGGAAGCCGAGCAGCGTGCTGCCCGGGATGATCTGGTCCGAGTAAATCACCTGGCTGTCGTTGCGCCAGTCGATTTCACCGAGCTGCTTGTACGATTTCTCGATCACCTTCGAGACCCTGTCCGGCGTGGGCAGTGTCACGAGCGAGTAGTAGCGGAGGCCCGAGGGCAAGCGATTGTTTTTGAGCCATTCCTGGCGCACGTCGGGACGCAGGCTTGCAACCCCGCCTCCGTCGCCCTTGCCGCATTCGGAACCCGGCCAGTGTCGGAGCAACTCGGCCTGCTGCTGGTCCGCGTCGTTGGCCAGCGCCGAGCCCGCCACCGCGCCGGCCGCGCTCACCACGGCCGCGACCCGGTCGCGGATCTCCGGATAACGGACCACCGCCTCGAGGATATCCGGCGATCCCTTCGAGTATCCGACCAGTACCAGCCGCGGCGGCCCGGGCTCGGCAGGCATCGCCATGACGGCATCGCGGATCTGGCGCGCGTTGGTCTCGATGCCGGACAGTGCATCGACCCGAATCCAGACCTGGCCGTAGTCGTACTGGCGGAGGTGGGCCGCAGCAGTCCCAGGCGGATTGAGCCACTCTTTGAAACAGTCGTAGCCGATTCCCGGTACAACCGCCGCAACCAGATGCCGCCGTGAAGGACCGAGATCCACAGGCCCGCCCGCACCGCGCAACTCACCGATCACCGGACTCAAGGCCGCCCCGCAGTCCCGGTAGTCCGGAAGATCCTTCCCGTGCTGCTCCAGTACGGCGCAAAAGATTTCCTTGAACCGCCCTCGCGCATCAGTCACACCCGCCGGAACCGCCACCGTATAGGTACTCACAGGCGTCGGCGTGGTGGCACAGGCGCCGATGAGCAGCGTCGCCGCAGTCACTGTCGCCACAGCGATGGATTTTCGGGCCTGCATCGTCCTACTCCTTTCCCGCATCGGCCTGCTTTTCGGGCAGCACCGGCTCCCAGTCCAGCAACTCTACGTCCGAGAACGCCAGTGGCCGCGTGACGAGGAACAGCGCGGCGCGCCGACCGTCGGTGTAGTAGCCGCCGCCGTCCGCCATCACCCGCGGCTGGTCCGCGGGGACGGCGCCGACGCCGCTCGCGAAAGCCAGCTGCTCGAGGCCCCCGGAGTACATGAAGTCCTGGATGACCAGGTTCCTGACTTCGTCCACGTCAGGATTCAGTCGCGACTCGTCCGCGCTTCCCGCGGAAAACCTGCCCCCCACCGGCCGGCCTGCCTGCGCCACAAGCACCGGCTCTCCGAGATAGTTGATCGGCGCCCGCCAGATCCGGAGCCACACAGCCGGCGCGCCGGCCTGGGCAGTCTTGCGAACGAAGAAATCCGCCGGTCGCCCGAACAGCTGCTGCGGCGTGCCAGGAGGCTCGACCGCGCGGCGATAACCGCGGCGGTTCGCAGCGGCCGCGACGTCATCCAGGGCGCCGATCAACACCACGTTGATCGGCCCGCCGCCGCCGGCACCTTCGTCGCTTGCTGCACAGCAGGGCAGCGCCTCGATCGCCTTGCGAAGCGCGTCTGGATCGTCATAGGACGCAATCTCGGCATCACTGTAGCGATGGATGACTGCCGTTCCGGCCGCGATGTCGCCAGGTACTGGCAGCAGCAGCGTGAAAGGCACCATCGCCCGGTTGCCGAGAAGGTCGACGTTGACCAGCTTCGTGACGGGCTGGGGATTCGTGAACACGATGCCGCTCGCGGTACCGCTCGCCGGGATCGGGTTCGGAAACGCCAGTGCGGAAAATTGCTCGTCGATGCGCTCGTTGGTATTGCCGCCGAAGGTCACGTGAGCCGACCAGGCCACCTCGAGTGGAGAGAAGTAATCCGGATCCGTGCCGGTGCGCAGCAGCCAGAGGATGTGGTCGCTGCGATTGTCGACCTCGATCCACACCGGCTGGACACCGGCCGCAGTCACGTCCGTACCGAACAGCCGCAGGCTGTCTTGCGCTCCGAGCACCGCGGCGCTGACCTGCACCGATCCTTTCTGCTGCGTGATCGCTCGGGCCCGCAAGGGTGCGTCGCTGGTATCCGTCGGCGCCTGCCAGGTCGCGCAAGCTCCGAGCAGCAGCATCGCGCCGGCGACGTACGCGAGGCGAATCGCGCTGCCCGCCCGTTGCAGCAACCCGCTCATGGCGTGGTCTCCCCAGCCGCCTGCTCAACGAAACCACCACCGGGCAACCGCCATGGCAGGATCTCGATCTCGGTGAGCGAGGTCGGCTCGCTGTCGAACACCAGCACGTAACGCAGTCCTTCCGTGAAGTACGGATCTGTCGTCAGGTTCTCGCGGGGCGCGTCCTTGGGCGCGGCACCCACCCCGTCGACAAGCCCGATGGCCCTCAGCCCCTGCGAATAGACCAGGTCCTCGGTCAGCGCGCGGGCCGCCTCGTCGACATCGGGGTCGATCTTGTGAGTCGTCAGTGTCGGCGAGTGGATGGTCATCCGGCTGCCGATGTCACGGCTGATCTGTCCCACCCAGACCGGCTGGCCGTGGTAACTCATCGTGCTGCGCCAAAGCCGCAGGTGATTGCGCTGGTGGATGTTGTCGCGCGCCTTCTGCAGCGCGATGTCCTGCGGCCGACCGAAAAGATAGAGATCACTGATCGGCGCATAGGGATAACGCTCACGCGACAAGGCGGAACTCATCATTCGCATCACCGACCCCTTCCACGTCACCTCGGTGGGCGTCCAGCCACGTCGGATCAATGCAGGGAAAGCATCGTCGACGCCGCCGATGACGACGAGGTTCAGCGGGTCGCCGTTCTTCGAGCCGTCCTTGTTCGTCACGCAGCAGGGCAGCGCCTCGAGCGCCGCCTGGAACGCCGCGTCATCCGTGTAGTCGGTGAGCAGCGGATCCGCAAGCAGCTTGTCCCGGAAGACCTCGCTCTTCTCGTAATCGGTCTTCAGGCCCGGCACCACCGCCAGAAACGAGAAGCTGTGACTGCGCCGGTCGGCGAACAGGTCCACCTGCAGCAGCTTCACGCCCTCACTGAGGTTGGTGAGGACGAAGCCCGAGACGGTCGCGCCCGGTGGCACCGGGTTCTTGAACGCCAGCTCCCGGAAACGACCGTCCAGTTCCTTCAACGTCGGCCCGCCGGCGCCCGTCGCCATCCCTTCCGCCGCTTCCGAGGGCGGGAAGAAGTTCGGATCGAGCCCCGGGAACATCAGCCAGTACGGCACATCGTCCCGGTTCTCGACGGTGACCCAGACGGGCTGGATGAGCTTCTCGGCCAGCGGCACGCCGTAGACGGCGGCACCTTCCTCGGTGGACAGCGCCGCGGCGGAAACCGTCACTTCGCCGAGCGTCTTCGACTGCGCCCGCTCCAGGTATCCGGGATACGCAGCGGGAGCCTCCGTCGCGTGAGCCGGCCCGACAAGCATCCCCGCCGTGGTGATGACCTCAACCGCCCAGCCCTGGTGCGTCATTCTCGTTGCAGTCCTGGCTTGCACGCGGATTCCTCCGTCAGTACTGGTCACTCGGGAACAGCATGAAGAACATGTCCTGGATGCGCTGCCACTCGCTGCGCGCGGGCTGGCGCGTGAGGACCTCATCCCCGGATACCCAGCGCAGCGAGCCATTGGCATCGAACTGGACGTTCCAGCTGTTCTCGGGACGCATGTCGCGCTCCATCTGGCGCGCCAGCTGCTCCGCCAGCCCCGGGCTCTCGATGACCACGCCCATCTCGGAGTTGATGCCGATGGACCGCGGGTCGAGATTCATCGAGCCGATGTACGCGCGCTTGCGGTCCACGACCAATGCCTTGACGTGAAGCCCCATGAATTGGGCCCTCGTAGGCGGCGTATCGGCGACTTCGGACTGTATCGCAGCGTCGGGCCGGATTTCGTAGAGCTCGACTCCGGACTCGAGCATCGGCTTGCGCCACTGCTTGTAGTGGCTGTTGACCGCGGGGACGTCGTGCGAGGCCAGTGAATTCGTCAGTATGCGCATCCTGACGCCACGCCGGCCGAGCTCGGCCATCTTCGCGATGCCACGGTCGGCCGGGATGATGTAGGCGTTCGTGATCAGCAGCTCGCGCTCGGCCGTCGACACGAGGCGGTAGATCACCTCGACCATCTCGTGCAGAAGTCCCTCGTCCGTCGGCACGTCCGAGTACACCTGGCTCTTCCCAAAGTGAAGCGAATCGCTCAGTTCGGCCAGCGCCGGCGAGGGATCCTGCCATTCGACCGGAAAGCGCTCGAGC
>DATIRA010000004.1:0-9715 GCA_035470225.1 Steroidobacteraceae bacterium
GAGTGCGATCGCTACCTGATGGGCAGGACCGACCTGCCCTGACGCCGCGGCGGCGGCTCGATGACCCTGCGCCGAGTCGCGGTCAACAGCAGCTGGTGGATCTCCGAGAAGGCCGCCCTGCTGCTCACCTCGCTGGCCACCAGCATCGTGCTGGTGCGCCTGCTCGGCGCCGCCGGGTACGGTTCCCTGAGCTACCTGCTGGCGGTCGTCGGACTCCTCGCGCCACTCGCGCAGTTCGGGATCAGCGGCCTGGTGGCCAGGGCGCTGCTCGAGCGGCCGGACCAGGAGCGCGCGATCCTCGGCACGGCCTTCATGCTGCGACTGCTGGGCGCGGCGATCGCGTTGCTCGCGGGCCTGCTGTACTGGCTCTATGCGGAGGATGCCTCCTCAGAGCGAGCCGTGCTGCTCGTGCTGCTGCTCGCGCAGCTCGCGAGCGCGCTGCAGGTCGTTGAATTCTGGTTCCAGGCCCGGCTGAAGGCCGGTGCGCTCGCGCCATGGCGCACCGGCGTGATGCTGCTCGCGGCGCTCGCGAAGATGCTGATCGCCTGGCAGACGCGCAGCGCGACGGCCGTGGCCTGGGTGTTCGCTGCGGAGTATCTCGCCATCGGGCTCACGCAGCTCGTAGCGTACGCCCGGGCCTCGGGAACGTCGCTGCGGCCGCAGCTGGCCCGGCCTTGGCTCGGGTGGTTCGGGGTACGCGCGCCATGGCTGCTGCTCTCGGGGCTCGCCGAGATCATCTACCTGCGCATCGACATCGTCATGCTCGAGCGCATGAGGGGCCTCGAGGAGACGGGTATCTACGCCGTCGCCGCGCGGCTGTCGGAGATCTGGTACGCGGTGCCTGCGATGCTGGCGGCGTCGATGTTCCCTGTGCTCTGGGAGCGCCGCCAGGACGCGCAGGCTTACTCGCGCAGCCTGCAGACGGCGCTCGACTCGCTGGTGGTGCCCGCGTTCCTGCTCGCGATCCTGGTGCAGCTGCTGGCCGGTCCGTTGATCGAGCTGATGTTCGGCGCCGATTTTGCAGCCTCGGCGGGCGTGCTGCGCGTGCACATCTGGGCCGGGCTCTTCATCTTCATGAGGGCGCTACTGAGTCGCTGGCTGATCGCCGAGGACCTGCTGCGCTTCTCGCTGGTCACGCACCTGAGCGGAGCCGTGCTGAACGTCTCGCTGAACCTGCTGCTGATACCCGCACATGGACCGATGGGCGCGGCGTTCGCGACCGTGATCTCCTACGCCGTGGCGGGCTGGCTGGCGCTATTCTTCGCGACACCGACCCGGCCGATGGCGGTCATGATGACCAAGTCACTGCTGCTGCCGCTGCGACTCGATGCGCTCCGCGCCTATCGCGCACGCCTGGCTGGCAGGGGAGGCAAGCAATGAGCAGCGCGCCGCATCCGGCCCCGGGGCACAGGGAGGCGCCGTGCTGATCGAGGTCGAGGGTGTGCAGTTCGAGAACAAGGGCGCCGAGCTGATGCTGCTCGCGGTCCTGGAGCGACTGCGTCGCGAGTGGCCGCGGCTCGAGTTTGCGCTGGCGCCGAATCCGAACACGCCCTTCCGTCGCATCGTCGCGGCCGGCGGCTGGCAGAGATTGCGCGCCGATGGCGCCCCGGTCGACATGGATGCATGGTCCTACCGCTTGCCTGCCCGACTGCTCGAGCGGCTCCACCGTCATGGAATAGTGACCGAGCGGGAGATCGACGCGGTACTCGATGCCTCCGGTTTCGCGTACGGCGCGACCTGGGATGATTCTGCAATGGAGTCCACGGCCCGGGAGGTCCGCCGGCTCGCGCGTCACCGGAAGCCCTACCTGTTCCTGCCGCAGGCTTTCGGGCCGTTCCGCATCACCGGCACCGCGCGGGCTTTCGGGCGCGCGCTGCTCGAGGCGGCGCTGCTGTGCGCGCGGGAGCCGGAATCTAAGCGACACCTGGCCGAGCTGCACGACGGGCTCGAGCAGCGCATAGAAGTTTTCCCGGACTTCACGATGCAGCTGGCCGGCGATGTTGCGGCCGCCCGCCGGCACGACGTGGATCGCGGGACCGCGCTGCTGGTGCCGAACCAGATGATGCGCAGCGAGTTCAATCCCGATCCGCAGTGGCGCGCGGGTTACGACTCGCTGATGCAGAGCATCGGTCGACAGCTGGCGCAGGACGGCTGGCGCGTGCGCGTGCTGAACCATGAGGGCCACTCGGACGAGGCGACCTGTCGGCTGCTGGCAGAATCACTGTCGGCAGGTCCGGTGATCGCGGAGCCGGATCCGCTGGCGCTCAAGGGCACGCTCGGCGCTGCAGGGCTCGTGGTCTGCTCTCGCTATCACGGCTGCGTCAGTGCGCTTGCCCAGGGCGTCCCATGCCTGGGCACGGCCTGGAGCCACAAGTACGCCGCGCTGTTCGAGGACTTCGCGGCGAGCGAGTTCCTGCTGCAGCAGTGCGATGAGAGACAGGCCTCGCAAGCGCTGTCGCGATTGCTGGAGCAACGCGGGACGCTGCCGCGGCAGCTGGCCTCTCGTCTCGAAGTGCTGGCGGCCCGCAACGAGCAGATGTGGCAGCGGGTGATCGGGATACTGCGCCAGGCCGGCGGCGCCTGAGGGTTCGGTGCCGGACACCACGCCTCTGGTCTCCGTGTACATGCCCACGCGCAATCGCGCGGGCCTGGTGACGCGCGCGGCCGCCTCGGTGCTCGCGCAGGACCGTGCCGATCTCGAGCTGCTGATCGTCGACGACGCCTCCGCCGACGCGACGCCGCAAGTGCTGGCCCGGCTCGCAGCCGACGATCCGCGGGTGCGCGTGCTCAGCATGCCGCGGCGCGGCGGCGCCCCGGCGGCGCGCAACCTGGCGCTGCAGGCAGCCCGGGGACGATTCGTGACCGGCATCGACGACGACGACGAGATGCTGCCAGGCCGACTCGGCAGCCTGCTCGAAGCGTTCGATCCGAGCTACGCGTTCGTCTGCAGCGGCGCCTGGCTGCACTCGGGCACCTGGCTCAGGCCTTCGCGCACCAGAGCGGCCGTGATCACACTCGACGAGCAGCTCTTCGGCGACCAGGTCGGCACGCAGATGCTGACGCTGCGCGAGCGGGTCGTCGAGGCGGGCGGATTCGACGAGTCCCTTCCGGCCTGGCAGGACTACGACCTCTGGACGCGGCTGATCGAGCGATACGGGCCGGCACTGCGCATCGCCGAGCCGAGCTACGTCCAGCGCGTTGAGGCGGGCACCGAGCGCGTGACGGAGCGCGGCCCCGAGGGTGCGCGTCGGTTCATCGAAAAGCACGCCGTGCGAATGAGCCCTGCTCAGCTCGCGAGCCAGCAGCTCGAACTGCTGATGCTCGAACGCAGACGCCTCCGGCCGGCCGAGGCCTGGCGCCATCTCACGCCGCGAACCTGGCGCCGGGCGCTGCGCTACTTGTTGACCTCGAACTTCCCGGGGCTGCGCAGCATGGCCGAGCGGTACCGGCGCTGGCGTTGGCCGCTGCAGCTCGAAGCACGGGCAGGACCCGACGTCGGCAGCACCAGAGACGAGGGCAGATCGTGAGCGGCAAGCCGCTGGTCTCCGTGTATCTGCCGACGCACAACCGCGCGCCACTGCTGGACCGGGCGATCGATTCCGTGCTCGGGCAGTCTCACGCCGAGCTCGAGCTGCTCATCGTCGACGATGCATCGAGCGACGGGACGCCGGCGCTGCTCGAGCACGCGGCGCGGCGCGACCGACGCATCCGGGTACTGCGTCGGGAAGGCGCGGGAGGGCCGGCGGCAGCACGCAACGACGCGATCCGTCGGGCATGCGGCGAGTTCATCACCGGCCTCGACGACGACGACCGCATGCTGCCGGCGCACATCGAGCGACTGCTCGAGGCATACCGGGACGAGTACTCGCTCGTCTGCAGCAGCTGCTGGCTGGACTACGGCGGCTGGCTGCGCCCGGAGCCGTCGGGACCGGAAACGATCGCGCTCGAAGATCTGCTGCACGCGAACCTCGTCGGTAACCAGGTGCTCACGCGGACGTCGAGAATGCTCGAGGTCGGCCTGTTCGACGAGTCGCTGGCCGCCTGGGAGGACTACGACCTCTGGACACGCCTCGTCGTCCGTTTCGGCCCGGCGCGCCGCCTGTCCGAACCGGGCACGGTCCGTCGAGTCGATCCCGCGGCCGCGCGAATCACCACCTCGTCACGGGCCCCGGAAGGGGCCAGACAGTATCTCGAGCGCTACCGGCACCTGATGAGCGAGTCCCAGCGTCGAAGCCAGCAGCTGCTGCAGTGCTCGGTGGACGGACGGCGCCTGGGCCTTGCCGAAGCCCGGCAATGCTGGGGCCCGGGCACCCGCGGCCAGGTGCTTCGGACCTGGATCAACGGCAACCTGCCGTTCGCGAGGGGGCTCTGGGAGGCCTGGTGGCGCCTCAGGTACCGGCGGGCAGATCCGCTCAGGACATGAACGCGCAGCGTTTCCAGCTCGGTCTCGCCCGCATGCGCCCGAGGTAGGCCTTGATTGCCGGATAAGCGTCTATGTAGCTGCCGGCAAGCGCATAGGCATCGAGCACGGGGCCGTAGCAGCAGTCGACCAGCGAGAAGGTCTCCCCGAGCATCCAGTCCCGCTCCGCGACGTGCGCCTCGAGCACAGAGAGGAAACGTGCCGAAGCCTTCTCCGCGCGGCTCATCGCCATCGAGTCCGGGACCTTGCCCCGCTTCTGCTTAAGCCAACCGTTGAACCAGAGCTCGCCGATCGGCTCGGAAAGGTGGCGGGCCTCGAAGAACAGCCATCGCGCCGCATCGCCCTTGCCCTCCGCCGCGGCCGGCCAGAGCTGCCCGGTGCGCTCACCCAGGTAGGTCAGGATCGCATTCGACTCCCAGAGCCGGTAGTCGTCCCAGACCAGGATCGGGACCTTGCGGTTCGGGTTCAGCTGGCCGATCAGCGGACTCTCCGCTCCCCCCTGGGCCAGGTCCACCGTGACGAGCGAGTAGTCGAGCGCCATTTCCTCGAGGGCGAGACGGACCTTCTGCGGGTTGAACGACCAGAACCAGTAAAGCGTCAGCACGGCGGAGACCTCCCTCGGTGCACGCGGCCCCAATGCCTCGAGGATACCTCCAATTGCGTGGCCGCCTGTCGTTTGGACCCGGGTCGAGTCTGGACCCAGTCTCGACCTGACCGCTCGGCTTCACCTGGTTGACGCGATGGGCCGGTTCCCGCAGTCTGTCGTCCCGCTCCCCGGCTCCGTCCTCCCCGAAGGCCGTCCTTTGCGCCAGGAACCCGCCAAGCGTCCCGGTCCACCCCGCTTTTCCTGGCGACTGCCAATCTCGGTCTGGCTGGTGGTCGGATTCGCGCTGGTGATCGCAGCGATAGCGACCGGCAGCTTCAAGGCGCTGCGCAGCACGCGGGCCGCGACCGGCGACGTCGCGCGGATGCAGCAGGAGTTCGAGCCGCTGACCCGGACGGCACGGGACCTCGGCAATGGCAGCAGTCGCTTCGACAACGCCGTGCTCGCCTACCTTCGCAAGGACTCGCCGGAGAATCGCGAGGCCGTCAACCAGTCTGCGATCGAGTTGTCCCGCTCGGCCAACCGCTGGCTCGAGCTCGAGAAGCCCGGGCTCGACGATTCATCCAACCGGGTCGTCGAGCAGATCCTGGCCCACCAGGCGGAGGGTTTCCGCCTGGTCGAGCTGCGCGATGCACGGCGAAGCGCCGGATCCGGACTGATCGCCGCGTTCGATCGTCTGGATCGCAGGATCGAGGGAGCCGGCGGCCGCGGTCACGTGGTCGGCGGCAACCTGCTGGCACGGCCCTCACTCGCGCAGCTCGCCCGCGCGCTCGATGCGGCGCGCAAAGACGCGGTCGGCTCGCTGGACATGATCCAGCCGGGCCGGGCCACGACCGCGGGCGAGGCGGAATTCGAACGGGTTCTGTCCACGTACAAAGACGAGTTTGCCGCCTCGCCCGGACAGGCCTGGCTCGCGCTGATGCGCGAAGATTTCGCCCGTTCGGTGGAACTGCGGCGCCGGGTCGTCCGGCTCGACAACCTGATCGAGACGCGTCGCACCGCATTCTCCGAGGGCGGCAGCACGCTCTCGCAGCTGATCCGGTCGGATGTCGAGGATCCCGCCTGGGCCCGGTCCTTGCTCGTTGCGGAGCGTGCCAGGCATGCCGTCCAGAACGCCGAACGCACGATCGGCGATGCGACGGTGAAGGCGGTCATCCTGACGGTGCTCGGCCTGCTCGTCACCGGCTGGGCCGTCACCTGGCCGGTGCGGCGGCTGACGGCCGGCACGCGCCGGCTCGGGGCCGGGGAGCTCGGCACGCGGGTCCGCCGCGGCGGCGCCGCGGAGCTCGACGAACTCGCGCAGGCATTCAACCACCTGGCCGCCGAGCTCGATTCGGCGGAAAAGGCAGTCAAGGCCTACCAGGCACAGCTCGAGCAGCGCGTCGAGGAACGCACGCTGCAGCTCCAACACCTCGCGGATCACGACCCGCTCACCAACCTGCCGAACCGCCGGCAGTTGTTCCAGCGGCTGGAGTCGATGACCCGAGAGGCCGCATCGCGGTCGGAGCGCGTCGCGGTCCTGTTCCTGGACCTGGACAACTTCAAGACCGTCAACGACAGCCTCGGGCACGAGTTCGGCGATTCGGTGCTGATGCAGATCGGCGACCGCCTGCGCGAGGTCGCCGGCGAGAGCGGCCTGATCGCCCGCCTCGGCGGCGACGAGTTCACGCTGGTGTTCCCGCTGAGCGGCGCCATCGAGCAGATCGAGGCGAGGGCCGGCGACCTCGTGACCAGCTTCCAGCGCCCGCTGCGGGTGAACCAGCGCGAGGTCGCGATCGGCGTGAGCTGCGGCGCCGCGGTCTTCCCGGACCACGGCCGTGATGCCGCGGCCCTGCTGCGGGCTGCCGACACCGCGCTGTTCCGTGCCAAGGAGCTCGGCCGCAATCGCCTGTGCCTCTACAACCCTGAGCTGCTGGTCGCGGCCTCGAATCGCTTCCGGATCGAACAGTCGCTGCGCAGGGCCATGGACGGCGGCGACTTCATGCTGCATTACCAGCCGCAGGTCTGCCTCGGTCGCCGTCGGGCGACGGGCGTCGAGGCGCTGCTGCGCTGGCGGCAGGGCGGCAGCCAGATCGTCGCCGCCAGCGAGTTCGTCGCGGTCGCGGAGCAGTCCGGCCTGATGCTGGAC
Organism: Steroidobacteraceae bacterium; assembly: GCA_035470225.1. Lineage (GTDB taxonomy): Bacteria > Pseudomonadota > Gammaproteobacteria > Steroidobacterales > Steroidobacteraceae > DATIRA01. The sequence goes on from DATIRA010000004.1 coordinate 7,153, forward strand.
CTGAACTCCTGGGTCCTTGAGCAGGCTGCACGGGACCTGAAGGGCTGGCACGCACAGGGCTGGACGGATGCGCGGGTCGCCATCAACGTTTCGGCACAGCAATTCATGTCGGGCGACTTCATCGGCGAGGTGGAACGGCTCCTGACCCGCCATGCGCTGGCACCGGAGACGATCGAGCTCGAGCTGACCGAGTCCATGCTGCAGACCGGCGCGATCACGATCGAGACGCTCAGAGAGCTGCGCATGCTCGGCGTAGCGACGGCGCTCGACGATTTCGGTATCGGCTACTCTTCGCTGACGTCGCTGGAGCAGCTGCCGCTCAGCCGCGTCAAGCTCGACCGCAGCGTCGTCGCCGAGGTGGACTGGAACCCCCGTGCATCGGCCATCGCCCGCTCGATCATCGGCCTGTGTCACAACCTGGGCCTGCAGGTCACGGTCGAGGGCGTCGAACGGCCGCACCAGCTCGACTTCCTGCTCGACTGCGGCGACGTCTCGGTCCAGGGTTACCTGGTCGGATACCCCAGTGAAGCGGCCGAGATCCCGGGCTTCGTCGCGCACAGCTCCGACCGGATCACCTCGCTGGTCAGGGCGGCGGAATTGAGCCGCCCCGCGTGGTCCGACGGAGGCGATACGGGCACGATCCGCCGCTTCCGGCGACGGCCCGGCTGAGGGCGGGTTCCGGTCACGGACTGGACGACGGCTGCACCGCGGCCGGCGTCCTGCTGCCGAACGCGGCGATCCAGCGGAAGAACAGCGGTACGAAAAGCGTCGCGATGAAGGTCGCGGCGAGCATGCCGCCGATCACGCCCGTGCCGATCGAATGGCGGCTCGCCGCACCGGCACCGCTGCTGACCGCGAGCGGCAGCACCCCGAGGATGAAGGCCAGCGACGTCATGACGATGGGACGGAGTCGCAGCCGCGCGCCTTCCACCGCGGCTTCCTCCAGCGAGAGGCCTGCCTGGGCCTTCAACTGGGCGAACTCGACGATCAGGATCGCATTCTTCGAGGCGAGCCCGACCAGCGTCACGAGTCCGATCTGGAAATAGATGTCGTTCTCCAGCCCCCGCAGGAACACGGCGAGCAATGCGCCGAACACGGCGAACGGCACCGCGAGTATCACCGCGAACGGCAGCGTCCAGCGCTCGTACTGCGCGGCCAGGATCAGGAACACCATCAGCACGCCGAGCACGAACACCGAGGTCGAGGCGCCACCGGAGACCTCCTCCTGGTAGGACGTCCCCGTCCATGCGAGCGCGTAACCTTCCGGCAGCTCCTCGCGCGCCACCTCCTCGAGCGCGTCCATCGCCTCGCCGGAGCTGTAGCCTGCAGCGGCGCCGCCAATCAGCTTCGCAGACGTGAACACGTTGTACCGCTCGATGGTCTCGGGCCCGGTCACCTCGCGCAGCGCGACGACGGCGGTCAGCGGGATCAGCTCGCCGCTCGCAGTGCGGACGTACACGTCGCGGATGTCGTCCGGGCGCGCGCGGAACTCGGGCTCCGACTGCAGGTGCACGCGGAACACGCGGCCCTCGCGGTTGAAGTCGTTCACGTACAGCGCCCCGAAAGTGCTCTGCAGCGTAGCGAAGAGCTCGGTCAGGTCGACGCCGAGCAGCTTCGCGCGCTCGAGGTCCACGTCGATCCGGAACTGCGGGACGCTCGCCGAGAACGTCGTGGTCACGCCGGCGAGCTCGGGCCGCTCGGCCGCCGCGGCGACCAGCTGCTGCACCGCGGACTCGAGCGCCTTGTAGTCGTTGCCGCGACGCGACTGCACGTAAGCGTCGAAGCCGCCGGTCGTGCTCAGGCCCTCGATCGGCGGCGGCTCGAAGGCCAGCACGAACGCATCGCGTATTCCCATGCCCAGCCCGAACACGTAGTTCACCAGCGCGGACGGCGAGGTCTCCGGCGTCGTGCGCTCGCTCCAGTCCTTGAGCGGCACCCAGATGATCCCGGTGTTCGTGCGCAGGCTGAAAGTCATCACGTCGAGCCCGGCGAACGACATCACGTCCGCGACGGCCGGGTGCTGCACCAGTGCCTCGGTCACCGTCTCGCTGACCGCCTCGGTGCGCTTCAGCGATGCGGCGTCCTGCAGGATCGGTATCACCAGGATGTAGCCCTGGTCCTCCTCGGGCGCGAGCGAGCCGGGCACCGCGCGCGACAGCGCCAGCGTCGCGACCAGCAGTGCGGCGAACAGACCCAGCGCGAGCGCGCCGTGACGCAGCAGGTACCGCACGCCCCGGGCGTATCGTCCTGTCATCCGCGCGAACCAGTCGTTGAAGCGCTTGAGCAGGCCGTGACCGACCGCGTCCTCGCGGCGCAGCAGCGAGGCGCAGAGCGCCGGTGTCAGCGTCAGCGCGACGAAGCCCGAGATGGCCACCGAGACGGCGATCGTTATCGCGAACTGGCGGTACATCTCGCCGACGAGACCACCGAGGAAGGCGACCGGAACGAACACCGCCGTCAGCACGAACACGATCGCGATGACCGGGCGCGTCACCTGCTGCATCGCCTTGACGGTCGCATCGCGCGCCGAGAGGCCCTCGGCGACGATGATGCGCTCGACGTT
>DATIRA010000005.1:0-10410 GCA_035470225.1 Steroidobacteraceae bacterium
TTCGCCAACGGCGAGCTCGCAGGGAAACACGCTGCCGTCCTTGCGACGCGCCCTCACTTCCCGTCCGATGCCGATGATTCGCGGCTGGCCGGTACTCGAGTAACGCCTCATGTACCCGTCGTGCTCGGAGCGGTACGGCTCGGGCATCAGTTCCCGCACGTTCAGGCCGACGATCTCCTCCGGCGCGTAACCGAACATCCTCTGCGCGGAGAGGCTGAAATGCTGGATCGTGCCTTCGTGATCGATCACCAGGATCGCATCGACGGCGGCGTCGAGGATGGCCTGGAACTCGAGCTCCGGCGGCGTCGGACCCGTCGGCGCGGTCGTGGAACGGCGATGCTGCGGGGTCGCTCTGGGCATGTTCTCGATGGACGAGTTCCAAACGCGTAATCCTAAGTGATTGGCGGCAGCTGTAGTAGGTATTACAGGAGAGGCAGCTATGCAGGCTTGCGAATTTCTGTCATCGGCTGTCTGGCGGACAATATGTTCAGGGCCTTGAGAAGGCCGCTTTTGAGAGTGCCAATGAAGGGGAGACCCGGGAGGGCGCCATGAGACTGACACGTTGGGAACCGTTCCGTGAGATGGACGAGCTCCTGAAAGGCTTTACGCCGTTCTTCGGCCGCCTGCCGACGGCAAGGATGGGCGAGGGCGAGTTCGAGTTCCTGCCGCCGGCCGATATCGTCGAGCGCGAGAAGGAATACCTGATCAAGATCGACCTGCCGGACGTCAAGAAGGAGGACGTCAAGGTGCTGTTCGAGGACGGGATGCTCACGATCAAGGGTGAGCGGAAGGTCGAGAAGGAGGTCAAGGGCGAGAAGGTGCATCGGACCGAGCGGATGTTCGGCGCGTTCGAGCGCAGCTTTGCGCTGCCCGAGGACGTCGACGCCGCGAAGATCCGCGCCGAGTCCAAGGATGGCGTGCTGCTGCTCTACCTGCCGAGGACCGCAACTCCGAAGCATCGTCCGCTTGAGATCGCGATCCACTAGGGACGTGTGATCGCGCCCGGATCAGGGCCCTCTTCCGCGCAGGCGGGGGAGGGCCCGTTGGTTAGGGGCTAGTGGAAGAAGCGGGTAGTGACTAGCGGGTAGCGGATAGACAGAGAACGCAGAGCCGAGCGTCCGGGCTCATTCACTACCCGCTATCCGCTAGTTGCTATCCGCTCCACTCTATCCCCTATCCCCTAACCCCTATCCCCTATCCCCTTCCGCTAGTGCCCGGCATGCTCCGCGGACGGCTGCGCGCCGTGCCCGGCATGCCTGATGCTCGCGTGATAGAGCGCGTTGCCGGCGGTCCACAGGCCGAAAGCGAGCAGCAGCGTTCCGGCGATCAGCCGCAGCGAGGCGCGCGAGGCGAGGCCGCGGGCGATACGCTCGAATGCCACGCCCGCGGTCACCATCGACGGCAGCGTGCCTAGCCCGAATGCGATCATCACCGCGGCGCCGAGCCCGATGCTGGCGGTCGTCGCGGCCAGCAGCAGCATCGAGTAGGTCATTCCGCAGGGCAGCCAGCCCCAGGCGAGCCCGAGACCGATTGCGCCACCGATGCCGCCGGCGCGACCCTGGCGGGTGGTCCACGGCGCAATTTTGCGCCACAGGCGGGCCCCGCCGGCCTCTAGCGGGTCGAGCAGCCGCCAGCCGAACAGCATTCGCGCGGCCACCGCGAGCATGATCAGGCCCGCGAGCACGCGGAGTGCGAATGACAGCGGCGCCACGTCCACGGCCCTGAGCAGCGTGCGGCCCAGCAGCCCGGCGAGCGCGCCGGCAACCGCATAGCTCGCGACGCGTGCAAGGTTGTAGGCGAGCGCCAGGCCTAAGCGCGAGCCGGCGGTGCCGCCGGGGCGGCGCATTCCGAGCGCGCCGGCGATGCCGCCACACATCGCAAGGCAATGACCGCTCGCGGCCAGTCCGGCCACGAAGGCCGCGCTCAGGCTCAGGGTTCCGGCATCCGGCGTCATCATCGGGATTCACCCTCGTCCTTCTTCTTATCCGGCTTGTCCTCGTCGGCCAGCACGGACCACCCCGGGCTGTCGAGGTCGTCGAACTGGCCGCTACCCACGGCCCAGAAGAACGCCCAGACACCCAGCGCGACCAGCAACAGCGCCAGCGGAATCAGCAGGAACAGGATCTCCATCTCAGGCGGCTCCAGCCTCGCTCGCGGCCGACCACCCCTGCGTCGGGCCGGCCGGCATCCTGCGCGACAGCCTCATCGCGTTCAGGACGACGGCGATCGAGCTGAACGACATGCCGAGGGCCGCGAGCCAGGGTGGAACGAAGCCGAGCGCCGCCAGCGGCAGCGCCGTCAGGTTGTAGACGACGGCCCAGCTCAGGTTCTGCCTGACGATACGCTGCGTGCGACGCGCCAGACGTACGGCCTCCGGCAACGCATCCAGCGAGTCGCGCACCAGGATCAGGTCGGCGCTCGTCTGCGCCAGCGCCGAGCCGCGACCCATCGCGACTCCGACCTCGGCGCCGCTGAGCAGCGGCGCGTCGTTGATGCCGTCGCCGACCGCGACGACGATCGCGCCGTCGTCCTGCAGCTGCCGGAGCCGGGTGAGCTTGGAGTCCGGCCTCAGTCGCGCGTGCCGCGATGCGATTCCGCAGCGGGCCGCTACCCGCGCCACCGTCGCCGGCTCGTCGCCGCTGACGATCTCCGAGCGAAGGCCGAGCCCGTCAAGCTCCGCAACGCAGCGGCCGGCCTCTGGTCGCAGCTGGTCGGAGAGCCGGAAAGCCGCGATGAAGCCCTCGCCGCTGCCGAGATAAACCCAGCTCTGGTCCTCGTCGGCCGTCACCACGCCGTTGGCGGTTCCGGCGAGCTCCGTCACGAAGTCGAGCGTGCCGATCCGAAGCAGCTGTCCGTCCACCCGTCCCTCGATGCCGCGACCAGGATGGACTGCCGATTCGGATGCGGTCCCGGCAGCGCCGCCGGCTGCCAGGAATGCCTGCGCGATCGGGTGCTCGGACATGCGTTCCAGCGCGATCGCCAGAGCCAGGCAGCCGGCCTCGGGCACCTTGCCGATCGGTCGAGTCTCCTCGACCCGCACGAGTCCGCGCGTCAGCGTTCCTGTCTTGTCCCACAGCACGGTGGTTGCACCGGCCATCGACTCGAGTGCATCGGCATGAGCGACGAGCACTCCGCGACGCGCCAGTGCCGAGGTGGCCGCCGCCAGTGCGGCCGGCGTCGCAAGCGACAGTGCGCAGGGGCAGGTCGCGACCAGCATCGCGAGCGTCGCCGGGAAGGCCCGCGAGGGGTCCACGAACCACCAGATGGCGAACACGACCGCGGCGGCGACCAGGATGCGGCGCAGGAACCACGCGGCGGCGCGGTCGGCAGCCCGGGCGAGTCGCGGGCGCTCGGCCTGCGCGCGCTCAAGCAGCGCCACGATACCCGAGAGAACCGTATCGTCGGCGACCGCCGTCACCCGCAGCCGCAGCGGGGCCCCGAGATTCTGAGTCCCCGCGTTCACCGGCGAGCCCGTGGATTTGGCTATCGCTACGGATTCTCCGGTCAGCATCGACTCATCCACCCGTCCATCGCCCTCGCTGACGATGCCGTCGGCCGGGAAGACTTCGCCGGTGCGAACCAGCAGCTCGTCGCCGACCTCCAGGTCGACCGTCCGCACGTCCTCGACCGATGCACCCTTGAGCCGGCGCGCGGTGACCGGCGCGAGTCGCGCGAGCGCGTCTGCGACGCTACCGGCGCGGTGCCGGGCGATCATCTCGACGTAGCGGCCGAGCGACAGGAAGAACACGAACATCGTCACTGAGTCGAAATAGACCTCGCCCTCGCCGCGCAGCGCGTTCACGACGCTGGCCGTGAACGCCAGCAGGATGCCGAGGCTCACCGGGACATCCATGCTGATGCCCCGCGCCCGGAGCGCGGCCCAGGCACCCTTGTAGAACGGCCAGCCGGCATACAACGCAACCGGGATGCAGACCAGCATGCTTACCAGCCGCAGGAACTCGCGGATCTGCGGGTCCATGCCCGAGTGCTCACCGAAGTACAGCGGCACCGCGAACATCATCACCTGCATCATGCCGAGGCCCGCGACCGCCAGCCGTTTCAGCGCCGAGCGTCGCTCCTGCAGCGCCAGCTGCTCGGCGGGCTCGCCGGCGAGCGGGTGGGGCCTGAGCCCCACATGCTCGAGGATCCGGAGCAGGTCGCCGAGCCGGACCTGGGCCGGGTCCCAGACGATGCGGGCGCGGGCCGTTGCCGGGTTGACGCCGACCTCGAGCACGCCGCTCTCCATGTGCAATGCCTTGTCCGCCAGCCAGCCGCAGGCCGCGCAGCGCAGTCCCTCGAGCAGCACCGTGATCGAGCGGCCGCCGGCGGGCTCTGCCCGGCTCAACCGCTCGACGAGTTCCGGGCGGTCATAGGCCGACCAGCGGTCGGGGGGCGGCAGCTCGTCGGCACGCGTCGACGTCGTGTCCCGGTACCGGTAGTAATCGCCGAGACCGGCGCCGCTGATGAACTCGGCGACGGCCTTGCAGCCGTAGCAGCAGACCGGTTCCTCGTGGCCGTCGATGTTCGCGCGGATCTCGACGCCAGGCGGCATCGGCTCCCCGCAATGGAAGCACGGGGCTGCGCTTGTGGCTGTCATGGGGAGGGCTGGTCAGCACCCCTGGCAGCCGCGTCGTCGCCGTGACTACCGTCGTCGCCGCAGCGCATCGTGACGCCGTCCTTGACGCAGTCCTTGCGGATCAGCACGTCCGGTCGCGTGACGGCGAGGTACAGCGTGATCCCGCCGCCCACTACCGCGAGCACCGGCGGCAGCATCAACAGCCAGGGCCAGAGTTGTCGGTACCAGGGGCGGGTCTCGCTGCCTCTCATGCCTGCGAGTCCATCAGCCCGTCGGGGCCAGGAAACGGGCCTTCCCCTCGGCCCGGAGCTCGGGGCGGTCCGTCGTCTCGATCGCGAACTGCACGTCGACGCCCCCGGAGATTCCGCCGCGCGGCACGCGCACGCGCACCGGCACGCTCTGCACCTGCCCGGGTCCGACCAGCACGGTCGGACCGGCGTAGTCGACCTCGATGCCCGGCAGGCCCGAGACCGTGATGTGGAACTCGTGCGAGGCGGCGTCCTTGTTCAGGATCTTGACGTTGTAGACGTTCTCGACCAGGCCGTCCGGTCGTTCCCGGTAGAGCGCGTTGCGGTCACGGATCACGTCCATGCCCACGACACTGCGGTTCGACAGCGCGACCGCGAACCCTCCGAGCAGCACGGCCAGCAGTGTGGCATAGACCAGCGTCCTCGGGCGCAGCACGCGCTTCTTCACGCCCTCGAGCCCGTGCTGCGTGTCGTAGCGCACCAGGCCGCGGGGATAGCCGACCTTGTCCATGACCTCGTCACAGGCGTCGATGCAGGCCGCGCAGGCGATGCACTCGTACTGGAGACCCTTGCGGATGTCGATTCCGGTCGGGCAGACCTGCACGCACATCGTGCAGTCGATGCAGTCGCCGAGGCCCCGGGACTTGTAGTCGGAGCCCTTCTTGCGCGCGCCGCGCGGCTCGCCGCGCTCCGCGTCGTAGGTGATGATCAGCGTGTCCTTGTCGAACATCGCGCTCTGGAAGCGCGCGTAGGGGCACATGTACTTGCAGACCTGCTCGCGCATGAAGCCCGCGTTGAAGTAGGTTGCGCCGCCGTAGAACAGCACCCAGAACTTCTCCCAGGGGCCGGTCGCAAAATTGACGATCTTGCCGGCGAGCTCGGTGATCGGCGTGAAGTAGCCGACGAACGTGAATCCGGTCCACAGCGCGAACGCGATCCACAGGAACTGCTTCGCGCCCTTGCGCATGAGCTTCTCGAGCGTCCACGGCGCTTTGGCCAGTTTCATCTGCTGTGAGCGGTTTCCCTCGACGAGGCGCTCCATCCACAGGAAGGTCTCGGTCCAGACCGTCTGCGGGCAGGCGTAGCCACAGAACAGCCGCCCGGCGAGCGCGGTGAAGAAGAACAGCGACAGCGCCGCGATCACCAGCAGCCAGGTCAGGAAGTAGAAATCCTGCGGCCAGAGCGTGAGCCCGAAGATATGGAACTTGCGCGCCGGCAGGTCGAACAGCACCGCCTGCCGCCCGCCCCAGCGGATCCACGGCAGCAGGTAATAGATGCCGAGCAGCACCCAGACGGCGATCGCTCGCCAGCGCTGGAAGCGCCCCTCGATCTCGCGCGGGTAGATCTTCTGGCGCGCCTCGTACAGGCCGCCTTCCAGCTCGGCTTCCGGTCCGGTCATTCGACGCTCCGGGTCTCGTCCTTGGCGAGGTCGGTCTCCGGTGGCTCGGGATGCGCGGTGCGCGCAAGGTAAAGCGTCAGCAGGCTCGACAGCGCGGAGATCAGCCAGAAGAAGAAGAACCCGACCGCATAGCCGGTCATCCGGGTGGAGAATGCGGGCGGCGGATAATCATCGTGCCCGATCAGCAGCGGGTCGATGAAGGCGAAGCAGACCATCGTCGCGACGCTTGCGACCAGGAACGACGGCCAGGCCACGATGGCCACGTCCTGCATCAGCCGCGGCCATCGAAGCTTGCCCGAGTATTCCTCGCCGAGCGGCACGCGTGCCTCGTCAGGCCCCGCCCGACATGCGCAGCACGTAGGCGGCCAGCAGGCGCACGCGCTGCTCACCGAGCTTCTCGGCGAAGGCCGGCATCTGGTTGTTGCGGCCGCCGACGATGGTCTCGCGGATCGAGGCCTCGTCGGAACCGTACAGCCACACCCCGTCCGTCAGGTTCGGCGCACCGAGCATCGTGTTGCCCTTGCCGTCCATGCCGTGGCAGGCGGCGCAGACCGTCTGGAAGTGCGTCTCGCCGGCTGCCGCCAGCGTCGCATCGGCCGGCTGGTTGGAGAGCTGGCGGACGTAGGCCACCACCTGCTCGACGCCTTCGTCACCCAGCACCTCGCCCCAGGGTGGCATCACGCCCATGCGGCCGCCGCTGATCGTCTGCACGACCGTGTCGGCGTCACCGCCCCACTGCCAGTCGGCGTCGGTCAGGTTCGGGAACCCGCGAGCGCCGCCGCCGTCGGAGCCGTGGCACTGTGCACAGTTGTTCTGGAACAGGTTATGGGCCGTGGACATCGCCTGGGTGTTCGCGGCGAGCTGGGGTACCGTCATCTTCTCGAACGGCGCCAGCATCTGCGCCGCGCGCGCCTCGATCTCGGCCTTTTGCTGCTCGTACTGTCCGGCCTGCGACCAGTTCTTCACGCCGCCGAAGCGGCCGAGACCGGGGTACAGGGCCAGGTACAGCAGCCCGAACGCGACCGTGATGTAGAACAGCCACAGCCACCAGCGCGGCAGCGGGTTGTTGTACTCGCGCAGGTCCTTGTCCCAGACGTGCCCGGTGTCCGCGCCGCCGCCGATCTTCTCGGTCGCGCTCTTCGGCTTGGCTGTCCACCACAGCAGCCAGACACAGGCGAGGATGTTGAGAATCGTCAGTACGACTACGAACAGACTCCAGCCGCTACTCATCTTTTCCGCTCCCATTCTTCTGTCGCGGTTCTTCATCGAAGGGCAGTCGGGCCGCTTCGTCGAAGTCCGGCTTCCTCCTGGCGCTGTAGGCCCAGATGACGAGCCCGATGAACGCCAGCATCAGGACCAGCGTGATCAGGCCACGTACCGTGCCGATGTCCATGCTCAGCCGCCCGGGCCGACGTTGGTGCCGAGGCCCTGCAGGTAAGCGATCAGCGCCTGCAACTCCGACTTGCCCTCGACCATCGCCGCGGCACCCGCGTAGTCCTCCTCCGAGTACGGGTGGCCGAGCATGCCGAGCGTGCGCATCTTCTTCTCGATCAGCGCGCCGTCGATGCCCCGCTCGACGAGCCAGGGGTAGCCCGGCATGTTGGATTCCGGAACGACGTCGCGGGGATTGATCAGGTGCACGCGGTGCCACTCGTCGGAGTAGCGCCCGCCGACGCGCGCCAGATCGGGTCCGGTCCGCTTCGAGCCGAACTGGAACGGGTGGTCGTAGACCGATTCGCCCGCGAGCGAGTAGGGACCGTAGCGCTCGGTCTCCGAGAGGAAGGGCCGCACCATCTGCGAGTGGCAGTTGTAGCAGCCTTCCCTGACGTAGACCTCCCGCCCGGCGAGCCGCAGCGCGTCGTAGGGCTCCACGCCCGGCGCGGGCTTGGTGGAGACGCCCTGGAAGTACAGCGGCACGATCTCGACCAGGCCGCCGATGCTGATCACCAGCGCGATCAGCACGCCCATGAGACCGATTCTCTTTTCGACGATTTCGTGGTTCATGTTCGGTTCCCGGGGGTCAGGCGGGCTGGACGACGGGCGTGTCGGCGGTGCTCTGGCGAGCCGCCACGGTCTTCCAGACGTTGTAGGCCATGATCAGCATTCCGAGCAGCACCAGCGAGCCTCCGGCCAGTCGTACCGCGTAGTACGGGTACGTGGCGTTCAGCGACTCGATGAACGAGTACGTGAGCGTGCCGTCGGGATTGATCGCGCGCCACATCAGGCCCTGCATCACCCCGGCGATCCACATCGAGGTGATGTAGAGCACGACGCCGATCGTCGTTATCCAGAAATGCACGTCGATCAGCTTGGTGCTGTACATCTGCTCGCGGCCGAACAGTTTCGGGATCAGCGCGTACATCGTGCCGATCGAGATCATCGCGACCCAGCCGAGCGCTCCCGAATGCACGTGACCGATGGTCCAGTCCGTGTAGTGCGACAGCGCATTCACGGTCTTGATGGACATCATCGGTCCCTCGAACGTGGACATGCCGTAGAAGGACAGCGACACGATCATGAACTTCAGGATCGGGTCGGTCCGCAGCTTATGCCAGGCGCCCGACAGCGTCATGATGCCGTTGATCATGCCGCCCCAGGACGGCGCGAGCAGGATCAGCGAGAACACCATGCCGAGCGACTGCGCCCAGTCCGGCAGCGTCGTGTAGTGCAGGTGGTGCGGGCCGGCCCACATGTAGATCGAGATCAGCGCCCAGAAGTGGACCACCGACAACCGGTACGAGTACACCGGGCGTCCGGCCTGCTTGGGCACGAAGTAGTACATCATCCCGAGGAAGGCCGCGGTCAGGAAGAAGCCCACCGCGTTGTGGCCGTACCACCACTGCACCATCGCGTCGACGACGCCCGAGTAGACGATGTAGGACTTCGTTGCGGTGACCGGGATCGAGAGGTTGTTGAATATGTGCAGTACCGCGATCGTGATGATGTAGGCCGCGAAGAACCAGTTCGCGACGTAGATGTGCTTGACCTTGCGCAACGCGATCGTGCCGAAGAACACGACTGCATAGCTGACCCACACCACTGCGATCAGCAGGTCGATCGGCCACTCGAGCTCCGCGTATTCCTTGCTCTGCGTGATTCCGAGCGGCAGCGTGATCGCCGCGAGCAGGATCACGAGTTGCCAGCCCCAGAACGTGAATGACGCGAGCTTGTCCGCGAAGAGGCGGACGTGACAGGTCCGTTGCACGATGTAGTACGAGGTCGCGAACAGCGCACTGCCGCCGAACGCGAAGATCACCGCGTTCGTGTGCAGCGGGCGCAGCCGGCTGTAGGTGAGCCAGGGGACGTCGAAGTTCAGAGCGGGCCAGAGCAGTTGCGCCGCGATGAAGACACCGACAAGCATGCCGACGATGCCCCAAACCACGGTCATGATCGCGAACTGCCGGACCACTTTGTCGTTGTAATGAGTGGCCGTCGATTTCATGCGGTCGCCTCGAAATGGGAATAGTGGAAGCCAGCGTCCTGTATGCAGCGCACACAGGCAGTGCGAATGTTAAGTAGCGCGAACCGGGCCGACAAGCATTGTGTGGTCGCGCAGATCAGGTACTAGGTAATCGCCGCAGCGTGATCCACGAATTGCCGGCAACGGGCTGAAGCCTCAGATTCTCCGGAGGAGAGCGAAGCATCGGAGGTCACCTGAATGACGCGACGCCTCGATCGCATTCTCGCCGTGCTCGATCCGACGTCCGACGCACAGCCCGCGCTTCTGAAGGCGGCTTTTCTCGCGGAAAAATCCCGCGCGACGCTGGAATTGTTCGCCTGTGACTTCGATCCGTCGCTGAGCGGGCGGCCGTTCTTCGACTCCGAGAAGCTCGGCGAGATGAGAAAAGAGTTCATCGCGGAGCGACTCGAGTGGCTCGAGGACACTGCTGACGGACTGCGGGAGCGTGGGCTCGCAATTGAGACTCATGTGCATTGGGACAACCCGCTGTACCGGGGCATCGTCAATCGGGTCCAAGAGTCTTCGCCCGACATGGTAGTGAAAGACACTCATTATCATTCAGCGCTGCGTCGGTCGCTGTTCACGAACACCGACTGGAACCTGATCCGCAGCTGCCCGGCCCCGCTGCTGCTCGCGAAGCCCGGACCATGGAAGGAGGATCCCTGTGTCGTGGCCGCGCTCGATCCGGGTCACGGCGGCGACAAGCCGGCAGCGCTGGACCACGAGA
>DATIRA010000006.1:0-5470 GCA_035470225.1 Steroidobacteraceae bacterium
GGTAGACCGGATCGTCGAGCAGCCGCGTCACCGTCGCGCCGGCGGACTCCAGCGCCGCGACGGACTCGAACAGCGGCGCCACGTCGATCGGCACGTGACCCTCGGGTCCTTCCACGAAGCCCGCCCAGCGCGCCAGCAGCAGCACCGAGAGCACGTCATCGGTATCGTGCGCCATGCTGACGACGTAGCTTCCAATTGCGGGCCGCCCGTAGCGGTGGCTGCAGTACTGCATGGCTTCGAATACCCACAATGCGCGCTTGCCCGCAGCATCGAGAGCCGTGACCGGCGACTCGTCGCTGTGGATCGCGTCGCGCAGCCGGTCGGTGCGCTCCGCGGCCGGCCTATCCAGCCAGCGCTCGTCGGCCAGCGCGTGGCCCACGATCTCCCGGTGCACGTCCGCGTTCTGGCGGACGTCGAGCGATGCGAGGTGGAAGCCGAAAGTGCGAACCCGCCTCAGCAGCCGCCGAACGTGGAACAGTCCGGCATAGGCCCCGTGGTTGCCCTGCAGGCTCGCCGCGATCAGTTCCAGATCCTCCTGCAGCTGCTCGACCCGCTCGTACTGTCCCGAGCGATGGTCGTAGGTCGCACGCAGTCGCTCCGCCATCTGGCCGAGGAATACCCGGTATGGCATTCGATCGTGACTCGCCGGCGTCGACGCGCGGGCCGCAGGCACGAGACTGCGGTACTGCTCGATGCGCTCGGAGATGACCGGCGAGGCCTCGACCCGGTTCGAGCTCTGGCTCAGTTTCTCGGCCAGCGCCTGCACCTCGAGGAAGTAGCGGTTCACGATCAGCTGGTTGTGCCGGGCGCAGCTCTCGCGGATCGTCTTGGCATGGACGTCCGGATGGCCATCCATGTCTCCGCCGACCCAGGACCCGAAATGCAGGAATTCCTGCACGTGATGACTCTCGGCCGCCTCCGGGAACACCTTGGCGAGCGCCTGCTCGACTTCCTCGTAGAACGCCGGGATGACCTCGTAGATCACCTCCACCAGGAAGAACAGCGCATGCTCGCGCTCGTCCGCGACCGTGAGTCGCTCACGCGAATTGTCCGCCGTCTGCCAGCCGGTCGTCAGCTCGGTACGCACGCGCTCGATCGTCGCCCGCCGCTCGCCCGGCGTGTGCCCGCCCTCGAGCCGGGAGAGCAGCAGCCTGGCGATGCGCTGTTGTTGACGCAGCAGCGTCCTGCGGGTGGATTCGGTGGGGTGCGCGGTAAATACCGGCTCGATCCGCAACTCGGCGAGCAACGCGAGCACGCTCTCGAGCGTCATGCCGCGTCCGCGCAGCTTGACGAAGCAGTCCTCGAAACCGCCGGGCTGGGCGCCGCTGCTGTCGCTCATGTACTGGCGGCGACGACGCACGCGGTGCACCTTCTCGGCCAGGTTGACCACCTGAAACCAGGAAGTGAAGGCCCGGATCAGGTCGCGAGCCTCCTGCGGAGAGCGCTGTTGCGTACGAACAACCAGCGCGACGCTGTCCTCGGCATCACCCTGGCGGCGGCCGATGGCCGCTAGACGGTCACCCTCGACGCAGTCGAATAGCCCAGGTCCGCACTGGTCGGCCAGCACCTCGCCGACCAGCGCCCCGAGCTCATGGACGTCGTCGCGCAACGCGGCGTCCTTGAGCGGAAAGAATATGCCTTTGCGGGCCATGGCCGCGATGCGGTTCGCCTGGGCTTCGAGGAGCCTTTGGCCGGTTCGCCTCTTCGGTTTGCCTGAATGCGGGCGGCGGGTCCACGAATGCTATCAACGATTGTGCCCGACCACACGCGCAGGCGCCCGGAGGCGGTCGCGGGTCGGGCGGGGCCCCGGGGCTACTTGTTGTAAGGACCCCTCCGACGCGGCAACATCGACTGGCATGAGCCAGGAACTGCCGCTCGCAGGCGTACGGGTACTGACGCTGGAGAACATTGGCGCGGGACCTTTCGGTTCCATGTACCTCGCAGACCTCGGCGCCGAGGTGATCAAGATCGAGAGCCGCGAGCGCGGCGGCGACGCGACGCGCGGCATGGGCCCTCATTTCCTGGGTCCGCAGGACAGAGAGTTCTTCCAGACCTTCAACCTGAACAAGAAGAGCGTCACGCTGAACCTGAAGCATCCGGACGGTCGCGAGGCCTTTCGCCGTCTCGCGACGCGGGCGGACGTGGTGATGAACAATCTGCGGGGCGACCAGCCGGCGAAGCTCGGGCTCGACTATGCGTCGCTCGGACCGGTCAACACACGGATCGTCTGCGCCCACCTGTCGGCGTACGGACGGGACAACGACCGCAGCAGCTGGCCGGGCTACGACTACCTGATGCAGGCCGAGGCGGGTTACCTGCACCTGACCGGCGAGCCGGGCTCGCCACCGAGCCGCATGGGCCTGTCGATCGTCGATTTCATGACCGGCATCACGCTGGCCGTCGCGATCCTCTCGGCGCTGATCGGCGTCGGCAGGACAGGCCGGGGCCGGGATGTGGACGTGTCGCTGTTCGACGTCGCGATGCACCAGCTCACTTACCCGGGCAACTGGTACCTGAACGAAGGTCAGCGCACGGAGCGGCTGCCGCGCAGCGCCCATCCATCCGCCACGCCCGTGCAACTGTTTCGCACCGCCGACGGCTGGATATTCGTGATGTGCATGACCGAGAAGTTCTGGCGATCCCTGCTGGACGTGCTGGACGACCCGGCGCTCGCGACCGACCCGTCGTTCGCGAACGCCGAGGCCCGCCGCAATCACCGGGACCAGCTCACCGAGCGGCTGGACGCACATTTCCAGCGGCGCAGCACAGCCGAGTGGCTGGAGCGCCTGCAGGGCCTGTTGCCTGCTGCGCCGGTAAACGACCTGCCCCAGGCGCTCGAGAACCCCTTCGCACACGCGATCGGAATGGTGCGCAACCTGCCTCATCCCGCACGGGCGGATTACCGGGTGCTTGCCAACCCCATCAAGCTCGACGGCGCGCGGCTGCCGAGCCGGCCTGCACCGCAGCTCGGCGAACACACCACCGAGCTGCTGCGCGAGGCGGGCTACGAGGAGATGCAGATCGCGGCGCTCAGGGATTCCGGCGCCGCCTGAGTCCCGCGAGGCCGCGCGGGGCGCGGGCGGATTCTGTTAGAGTTCCCGCTCATCCACTGGCATACGGACGCGGGCGAATGCAGCGAATTCTTGCCTTGATTGCGGCGTTCTCGATCGGTCTTGCCGCAAGTGTGACGGCGCAGGCGGACGCCAGGACGGACGAGCGGCTCGAGAAATCGCGCAAGGTGTTCGAGTCCTTCTCGAACCTGAGCGAGCAGGCGATACCAACCTGGCTGCTCGAACGCGCCTACGGCATCGTCGTCGTGCCGGACCTGGTCAAGGCAGCGATCATCTTCGGCGGTCGGGGCGGCAAGGGAGTGATGGCGGTACGCCGGCCTGACGGGACCTGGAGCAACCCCGTCTTCGTGACCATGGGCGGGGCCAATGTCGGCTTCCAGTGGGGCCTGCAATCGACCGACGTGGTGCTGGTACTGATGTCGCGGCGCAGCGTCGAGGGCATCGCGGGCGGCAAAGTCACACTCGGCGCCGATGCAAGTGTCGCCGCGGGACCGCTCGGTCGGTCCGCGGCCGCGACTACGGATGCGACCTTCAAAGCACAGGTGCTGTCCTACTCGCGGAGCGAGGGGCTGTTCGCCGGCGTGGCGCTCGACGGCGGCGTCATCGTGATAGACGACTCCGCGAACGAGACCGCCTACGGCGTCGCGGGAATTCTCCCCTCGCAGATCCTCGAAGGGCGCGTCGGCAGCGCGCCGCAGGCGGCTCGAGACTTCACGGCCGCACTCGAGCGGGCGACCAACGCTGCTGCCGCGCCGGCGACGCAGCCGCCCCCCGCCCCGGCGCCAGCGCCAGCGCCAGCGAAACCAGGCGACTCCTCGACCGGCGGCGTGACCACCTACCCGATGGAAGACCCGAGCCCCGGAGCGCCGCCGCCCGAGTAGCGGCTCGAGTCACGCCCCCACTGACGGGTCACGAGCCCTGGGTCAGCACGCCTGCCGGACAGGACACCCCGGTTCCGCCCAGCCCGCAGTAACCGCCGGGATTCTTGGCCAGGTACTGTTGGTGATATTCCTCGGCGAAATAGAACTCCGGAGCCGGCAGGATCTCGGTGGTCACTGTGCCGAACCCGGCCGCCGCAAGCCTCGCGGCATAGGCGTCGCGGCTGCTCTCCGCCGTGGCCTGCTGCGCCGGGCCGTAGCAGTAGATGCCGGAACGATACTGCGTGCCGACGTCGTTTCCCTGGCGCATTCCCTGCGTGGGGTCATGCGATTCCCAGAAGACGCGCAGCAGTTCATCGAAACCGATCAGTGACGGATCGAAAACGACCCGCACGACCTCGTTGTGGCCGGTCAGGCCAGTGCAGACCTCCTCATAGGTCGGGTTGGGAGTCAGTCCCGCGGCATATCCAACCGCCGTGCTGTAGACGCCCGGCCGCGTCCAGAAAGCCCGCTCAGCGCCCCAGAAGCAGCCCAGCCCGAACATCGCCAGTTCCAGTCCATCGGGATACGGCGGCGCAAGCCGGTGCCCATTCACGTAGTGACGGTCCGGGACCGGCATCGGCCGTGATCGCCCGGGCAGCGCCTCGGCCTCGCCGGGCATCTCGAGTTTTTTCTTCCTGAGCATCCACATGTTCAGTAGTCCTCCGGGGGAAAATTCGAACCCAGCGACCGGTCGGATGCCGGTTCGCGACCTCAGCGCCCCAGTGCACGCAGCGCCTCGGCCAGGCCGGACCAGAACACCGGGTCGCCCAGGATTGCGCTCAGACCGTTGATGATGAACTGAACGCCGATGCAGACCATCAGGAACCCCATGATGCGCGTCAGCGCCACGGTGCCGGTCTCGCCAAGCACCCGATTGAAGCGCTCCGCCGCCCGCAGCACGAACCAGCTCGTGAGCGAAACGATCAGGATGCCCGTGAGCACGCCGAGGAAGTCCGCGACGCGTTCCCAGCCTTGCCGGGCACTCGCCTGCGAGGACAGGCTCATCACGACCGCGAACGTGCCGGGGCCACTGAGGCCCGGCATCGCCAGCGGCGTGAAGGCGATGTCGTACTTGATGTCGCCGGAGTGCTCGATCTGACGGACCGCGGTGCGCGGCTCCGGGAACAGCATCTGGAAGCCGAGGAACGCGACGATCATCCCGCCCGCGATGCGCATGCCCGGCATCGAGATCCCGAAGAAACCCATGACCAGGCTGCCGGCCACCAGGAAGCCTGCCATCAGGAAGAACGTATAGATGCAGGCGCGCCGGATCTGCCGCAGCCGCTCCTGCTCCGGTAGTTGTGCGGCGACACTGACGACCAGCGGCACCGCGCCCAGCGGGTTCACGATCGGCAGGATCGCGACGACGGCGCCGATCACGTAACCGAAGTAGCTGCTGAGCCATTCCATGTGCGAACTGTAGCGGGCGACTACAATCCGCGCATGGCTACCTCGCGCAGCACGCCCCGCCTCAGGCTG
>DATIRA010000007.1:0-8980 GCA_035470225.1 Steroidobacteraceae bacterium
CCCCGCGCCCGCACCTCACCGCCGATCTCGACGAGGTAGTCGCGTGCCCCGAGCGCCTCGAGGCCAATTGCGATCCGGTCGACCGTGTACCCGGGCGCGATTGCGCCGACGTCGAGTCGCAGCGCGGACGACGCCTTGCGCAGCTCGGGCGGCTGCGCTCGCAGCTCGATCTTGCCGTAGCCGGCGGACTCGAGCGCTTCGCTGATCTCCACGTCCTGCGGTGGCTGGTCGCCGCGACCCGCACCGCTGCCGAAACCCCAGAGTTCCACCAGCGGACCGATCGTGACGTCGAACGCGCCGCCGGTGCGCTCGCTCACCTCCCGAGCCGCCGCGAGCACGTCGAACAGCGTCGGCGAAAGCGGGATCCACGACCCGGCCTCGTGACGGTTCAGCGCGCTGATTTCCGACGCCGGGTTCCAGGTCGAGAGATGCTCGTTCGCCTCGGCCAGCATGCCGTCGACCAGCGCGGCCACCTCGGTCTGCTCGAGGTCCGCCGAGCCCGGTACCACCTGCAGGCTGTAGGTCGTGCCCATCGTCTCGCCCTGCAGCCGAAGCACGGACTCCTGCCGGGCACAGGCGCCGGTCAGCAGCAGCGACAGCAGCAGGGGAAGGACGCGGAGCAGGACTGTTCCCGGCGTATCTGGCGGAGAGGGTGGGATTCGAACCCACGAATGCCTTTTGGACATTACTGGAATTCCAGTCCAGCGCCTTCGACCACTCGGCCACCTCTCCGGCTCGAAGGGTCGCAGAGACTACACGTTCGAAACCCTGCGGAAAAGGGCCTCAGTCGAGCCCGACGCCGGCCTCACGCATCGCGGCCTCGACCTCCGGCCGCCGCGATGCCGACAGTGGCGTCAGTGGCAGGCGGATGCCGGCCTGTATCAGCCCGAGGCGCTCGACAGCCCACTTGACCGGAATCGGGTTCGATTCGACGAACAGCGCCTGGTGCAGCGGCATCAGGCGCCGGTTCAGTTCGGCGGCCTCCTCGTGGCGACCCGCGAGGCCCGCCGCGCAGAGCTCGTGCATCGCCCGTGCCGCGACGTTCGCGGTGACGGAGATGACGCCGACCGCGCCGATCCGGATCAACGCGGCCGCAGTGGGGTCGTCGCCGCTCAGCAGCCCGAACCCACCCTCGCATTGGGCGAGTACCGCCTCGCCGCGCGCGAGGTCGCCGGTCGCCTCCTTGACGGCGACGATTCGACGGTGGGCGGACAGCCGGGCGATCGTCTCCGGCAGCATGTCGCAGGCCGT
This sequence comes from Steroidobacteraceae bacterium, assembly GCA_035470225.1. Classification (GTDB taxonomy): domain Bacteria; phylum Pseudomonadota; class Gammaproteobacteria; order Steroidobacterales; family Steroidobacteraceae; genus DATIRA01. Next base: position 1,252 of record DATIRA010000007.1, read on the forward strand.
GCGGCCGGGAACGTTGTAGAGGATCAACGGCACGCCGACCGCATCTGCGATCGCGGTGAAATGCAGCTCCAGCCCCCGCTGCGTCGGCTTGTTGTAGTACGGCGTGACGACCAGCAGCGCATCCGCCCCGGCCGCCTCGGCCGCGTGCGACAGCTCGATGCTCTTCGCGGTGCAATTCGTGCCGCTGCCGGCGATCACCGGCATCCGGCCAGCGACCCGCGCCTTGGCGCGGCGTACCAACACCTCGAGCTCAGCCGTCTCGAGCACTGGAGACTCGCCGGTCGTGCCGCCGACGACGACGCCGTCGGTCCCCTCGGCCAGATGGAAGTCGATCAGCCGGTCCCAGCTCTCGAGATCGACGGACCCATCGGCGTGCATGGGCGTGACCAGCGCCGGGATACTGCCCTTGAACATGATGAGCCCTCGACTCGCAGTGACTTCGATGCTACTCAAGCGCCGACGGCGCGGGCAAGGTCGCTTTGCATGTACGCGGTCGCCCTGCCCGGCTACACTTGCCGCCGGTGGACCCCATGAAACAACTGATCGCAATCTCCGCAATAGGCAGTGACCGCACGGGGCTGGTTTACGACCTGACCCGGGTCGTCGTGGACTGCGGGGGCAATATCCTCGAGAGCCGGATGACCGCGCTCGGCAACGAGTTCGCGATGCTGCTGCTGGTGGGCGGCAACTGGCATACGCTCAGCAAGCTGGAGGGCGAAATCCAGAAGCTGGCCGAATCCTCGGGGCTCGCGATCAGCTCGCGCCGTACCGAGCAGCGTGCCCAGCGCGCCGACATGCTGCCGTACTCGGTCGACGTCGTCTGCCTGGACCAGCCCGGCGTACTGCATTCGCTCGCGGGCTTCTTCTCCTCGCGCGGCATCGATATCGGGGAAATCAACACCCGGACCTACAACGCGGCCCACACCGGCGCGCCGATGTTCTCGGTGTACATGGTCGTACACGTCCCGAAACGCGTGCACATCGCGGCGCTGCGCGAGGAATTCATGGACCTCTGCGACCAGCTCAACCTCGACGCGATACTCGAACCACTCAAGGCTTAGGGAAAAATGGCTGTAAAGACCGTCAAGCTCGACAGGAAAGTCCCGGATTTCTCGCTGCCGTCGACCGGCGGCAGCCCGTGGAAGCTCTCGACCGTGACTGGCCGCAAGCTGGTGCTTTACTTCTATCCGAAGGACAACACGTCCGGCTGCACCAAGGAAGGCCAGGCCTTCGCCGAGCTCTACCCGCAGTTCCGCAAGGCTCGGATCGAGGTGGTCGGCATCTCGCCGGACAGCCTGGCCTCGCACGAGAAATTCAAGGCCAAGTACGATTTTCCGTTCGAGCTGCTCGCGGACGAGGACAGGAAGGTGTGCACGCTGTTCGACGTCTACAAGGAAAAGAGCATGTACGGCCGCAAGTACATGGGCGTCGAGCGAAGCACGTTCCTGGTCGACGCCGAGGGCGTGCTGCGTCGCGAGTGGCGCAAGGTGAAGGTCCCCGGCCACGCCGAGGAAGTGCTCGCCGCCGCGCGCGCGCTCTGAGCGCCGCAGCCGGTCCACCCGAGGCGGAGCCCGAGACTTGCCGACACGGAACAAGAGCGAACCCAGGCGGATATTCGTTCTCGACACCAACGTGCTGATGCACGACCCCGCGGCGATCTTTCGCTTCGAGGAGCACGATGTCTACATTCCGATGGTCGTGCTCGAAGAGCTCGACGCCGGCAAGAAAGGCGTGTCGGAGTCCGCGCGGAACGTCCGCCAGGTGAGCCGGTTCCTCGACGAGCTGATGGCCAGTGCCTCGAAGCAGCAGATCGACAGGGGACTCGAGCTGCCGCCGGCCAAATACGCGAACGGCGGCAAGAAGCCGCCGACAGGCAGGCTGTTCTTCCAGACGCGCGAACTCAAGGGCGGGCTGCCCGACACGCTTCCGGGCCACGGGACCGACAACGCGATCCTGGCCCATACGCTGGCGCTGCAGCTCGAGCGGCCGAAGGCGAAGGTGACGCTGGTCTCGAAGGACATAAACCTGCGCATCAAGGCCGCGATCATCGGCGTGCATGCGGAGGACTACTCCAGCGACCGCACGATCGAGGACGCGGACCTGCTGTATACCGGCAAGGAGGCCGTGCCCGGCAGCTTCTGGGACCGGGCGGGTCGCAGGCTCGAGTCCTGGCACGAGCAAGGCCGGACCCTGTACCGGGTGCGCGGCCGCATGACCCAGCCCTGGGTCGCGAACCAGTTCGTCTTCGAGGAGGGCGAGCACGGCTTCGAGGCGCTGGTGCGTCGCCTCGAAGGGGATGCGGCCGTGCTGGAGTTGCTGCGGGATTATCGCAGCGACAAGCACGCGGTCTGGGGCATTACGGCGCGCAACCGGGAGCAGAACTTCGCGCTGAACCTGCTGCTGGACCCGGCGATCGACTTCGTCACGATCCTCGGACCCGCCGGCACCGGCAAGACGCTGCTGACGCTGGCTGCGGGGCTCGCGCAGACGCTCGAGACCAATCGCTTCAACGAGATCATCATGACCCGCGTCACGATCCCGCTCGGCGAGGACATCGGCTTCCTGCCGGGCACCGAGGAAGAGAAGATGGAGCCGTGGATGGGCGCCTTGATGGATAATCTCGAGGTGCTCACCCAGAGCCAGGAGGGTGGCAGCTGGGGGCGCGCTGCGACCAATGACCTGCTGCGCAACCGCATCAAGATTCGCTCGCTCAATTTCATGCGCGGCCGGACCTTCCTGAACCGCTACCTGATCATCGACGAGGCGCAGAACCTGACGCCAAAGCAGATGAAAGCCATCATCACGCGTGCCGGGCCGGGCACGAAGCTGGTCTGCCTGGGCAACATCGCGCAGATCGACACCCCCTACCTTTCGGAGACCACCTCGGGCCTCACTTACGTCGTGAACCGCTTCCGGGGCTGGGAGCACTACGGTCACATCACGCTGACGAGAGGCGAGCGCTCGCGGCTCGCGGATTTCGCCTCGGAGATGCTCTGAGCGGACGCCGTGCCGGCCAAGGAACCGGCCGCGACCTCCGAGGTCCAATCCCTGGCATGTCGCCCCATTCCCCGAACAGGCTCGCCTTGCTGCCGGCAGTGCTCGCGGTCAGCGCCGCGCTGGTGCTGCCCGCACCGCTGCCCGCGCAGTCAGTGCAGGAGCAGCTGCCGGACCTGGGTACCGCGGCGCAGTCCACGCTCAGCATCGAGGACGAGTACCGGATCGGCCGGATGGTGATGCGCGGGCTGAACGAGTCGGGCCGCATCCTCGAGGATCCGGAGCTCGACGAATACCTGCGCGCGACTGGACTGCGCCTGGCGAGCCAGGCCAACGATGGCAGCCGCCAGTTCAATTTCTTCCTGGTCCGCGACCGGGCGATCAACGCGTTCGCACTGCCGGGCGGGTTCATCGGCATCCATACCGGGCTACTGCTGGAGACCGGCAACGAAAGCGAGCTGGCGGGCGTACTCGCCCACGAGATCGCACACGTCACGCAGCGTCACATTGCGCGAGGCATCGAGAGCGGCGGCCGCACGAGCCTCGTGTCGACCGCGGCCGTGCTTGCTGCAATCCTGCTCGGGGCCGTGGCCGGCGTCGGCTCGGACGCGACGATGGGCGCGATCTCCGCGGCGCAGGGCCTCGCGGCGCAGGCGCAGATCAACTTCACCCGCGAGAACGAGTACGAGGCGGACCGGATCGGCATCGGAATCCTGGCTGCGGCCGGCTACGAGCCGGACGCGATGGGCGCATTCTTCGAGACGATGGCCCGGCGCACCCAGCTCGGGCCGGACCAGGTGCCAGAGCTGCTGCGCACGCACCCGGTCACCAGCGCGCGGATCGCGGAAGCGCGTGGGCGAGCCTCGCAATACGCTGGTCCGCGCATCAGGGAGAGTTCGAGCTACGCGCTGATGAAGGAGCGTGCCCGGGTGCTCACGACGGCGCAGGGCGCGGATCCGCGCGACTATTACGCCTCGGTCGATCCGGAGGATCCGAACGCATCGCTCGCGCAGCTCTACGGCAAGGCCCTGGCATTGATGGTCGCCGGCGAGCCGGGCGAGGCCCTGCCGCTGCTGCGCCGCCTGAAGTCGGCTTACCCCGAGACGCTGCCGTTCCACACTGCGCTCGGCCAGGCGCAGCTTGCGACTGGGGACATACGCGGGGCGCTGGCCACGCTGGAGAAGGCTCGCGAGCTCGCGCCGCGAAACGTGCCGGTGACGATCCGCTACGGCGAGGCGCTGATGCGGGCCGGCCGCCCGAAGAAGGCCCACGAGGTGTTGCTGGACCTGTTCAACAACGTGCCGCCTACCCAGGAGCAGATCCGGATCACCGCGATCGCGGCGAATGCCGCCGGGGACGTCGCAGACGCCTACTCCTACATGGCCGAGTACCACATCATCGGCGGCGACCTGCCGCTGGCGATCAACCAGCTCGAGCTCGCGCTGTCGGTGCCGGGCATCTCGGAAGTGCAGCGCGCCCGCTACCTCGCGCGGCTCAAGGAGCTGCGCGAAGCGCTGCCGTCGAACCGCGGCCGTCGCGGCGGGCCGGAATCCGCGGGCGGTGGCTCGCCGAACGGCTGAGCGCGACGTGTAGAATCGCGCCCCGTCCCCTCGCCGCGCTGCCGGAGTTCCTGCCCATGTCCCCGTCCGCCGTCCGCCTGCTGCCACGGGTCGTGCTGACCGCGCTGATCGCAGTCGCCGCGACGGGCTGCGCGACGACCGGCGAACGTACCCCGGGCGACCCGCTCGAGCCGCTGAACCGCGGCGTGCACGCCTTCAACGACGGCGTCGACCGGGCAGTGCTGAAGCCGGCGGCCCGCATATACGCTGACTACACGCCGGACTGGTTCCGGACCGGCGTCGGCAACTTCTTCACGAACCTGTTCTACCCGACCACGATCGTGAACCAGGCCCTGCAGGGCAAGTTCGTCGAGGCGGGCCAGGACACGCTGCGGCTGGTGCTGAACACGATCTGGGGAATCGGCGGGCTGATCGACGTCGCGACCCAGAACGGGCTGCCGGTGCACGAGGAGGATCTCGGCCAGACGCTAGGCTGGTGGGGGGTGCCTCCCGGACCGTACCTGGTCCTGCCGCTGCTCGGACCGGCCACGCTGCGGGATACGCCGACCCGCGTCGCCGACAGCTTCCTGCAACCCTTTTACTGGTACGACGCCGGCAACGAGCGCTGGCTGTCGCTGGCCCTCGATACGCTGGACAAGCGGGCGCAACTGCTGCCTCTCGATGCGACGCTGGAAGGCGTCTTCGACCAGTACGCGTTCGTCCGCAACGCCTACCTGCAGCGGCGGCAGTTCAAGGTCTTCGACGGCAACCCGCCCGAGGAGCCGCTCGAGGACTTCGGCGACCCGGAGCTCGAGGAGCCCTAGCCCGGATTTCTCGCGGATCTGAGGTGTATCGGTCCTGTGAGTGAGTAAAGCGGGCAGCGACGAGCATTCGGTGCGCGCTGCAGGCGCAGCAAATCTTTGGGCTGGCGCTCCGCGGCCGTCTTCTCTCAACCTGCCGATTCAGGCAACCCTGAAATCGATCGCGGTCAACGCCGGTCTACTGAGCAATCGCCACAGGAAACCCGCCCGTGCACCAACTGCTGATGCGATCGTTCTTGATTGCCGCCACTCTGCTGGTCGCGCCGCTCTCGCTGGCGGCCCCGCCGCCGGTCGCGCCCGAACTCCCGAGGCTCCCCTCGAGTGCCTGGCTCAACTCCGCCCCGCTCACGCTAGCCAGCCTGCGCGGCCGCCCGGTCCTGCTCGAGTTCTGGACCTTCGGCTGCTCAAACTGCCGCAATACCCTGCCCTGGCTCAAACGGATCCACGAACGCTACGCCCCGCGTGGTCTCGAGCTCATTGCCATCCACTCACCCGAGTTCGACTTTGAGCGTGATCCCGCCGCCGTCGCAGCAGCCGTCGAAAAGCTCGGCATCGACTACCCGGTTCTCATCGACAACGATTTCCAGTTCTGGAAGGCCCTCGGCAACCGCTACTGGCCCGCCTTCTACCTGATCGATGCTCAGGGCCGGATCGTTGCCACCCGGATCGGCGAGCTGCACAGCGGCCAGCGCTCCGCCGACGAATTCGAACGCGAAATCGCTTCCCTGCTCGAAGCGATGCCGGACTGACCCCGCAGAGCCATTGCGGGCCAGCCGATGAATGAAACATGAATTGCATCGATAGGTTAACTGGGGCGCCGGTTGCTTGATCTGGCCCACGATGCAGCACCGTGCAGGGCTGATTACCGCAAAAGTCCCGTACGAAATTTCTCTCGGCCCGCTCCGGTTCGCGAACAATCTCGGCCTTGCCCATGCCCGGATCTGCGAACTCGACAGTGACAGGCCCCTACCTCCGGCCGGTTTTTCATCCAGTTGCTTGCATTTGCGTCGGTAAGGGCGTACGAGAGAAATGGCAGTCAGATGCCACGCATCCCGGGTTCCTCCGCGGAGTTACCGCCGGTTTCTCTCGCGCCAACAAGATCAACGGGCTGTGGATCTGACGCACTTCAATAACAACGTGGGCGTGTCTTCGGGCCGACCACAGTCGTTCAAAGGGGGATTCATGAACAAACTAGCCTCAACTCTGCCGTCTGTCGCGTTGCTCGCTCTCGCGTTACCCGCCGCGTCCGTGGTCGCCGCCGACAGACCATTTCCCGGCAGGGTCGATACGTTGGCCGGATCCGCGCCCGAGGGGTTCGCGATCGGCAAGGGAGCCACCGCCTACAACAGCTCACCCGATGGATCCATTTACAAGGTTGACCTGCGATCCGGGGAGGGCGAAGTCCTGGTCGGAGTTCAGGACCCGCTCGACTGTTTCAAGCTCGGGATGCGTGTCGATGACCGCACGAACTATCTGTTTGTCGCCGGATGCGTATACGGCAACGCGTTTGTCTATGACGCGGACACCGGCGCGCTGATCATGGAGTATCAGTTGAACAACTCGGGCGAGTTCGGGATCGTCAACGACCTGACGATCACCAAGGATGCGGTCTACTTTACCGACTCCTTCCGTCCGGTCCTCTACCGGCTGCCGCTGTCCAGAAATGGCGGAATCCCCCTGGATCCCGGCGCTGCGACCGAAATGCCGTTACCCGACGAGTTCGTCAATAACGATCCTTTCTGTTGCACGGGCAACGGCATCGTGTCGACGCCGGACGGCAAGACCCTCGTCATCGGTCACTCGAACCTGGCGCGGCTGTACCGCGTCGATACCGCCAGCGGTGACGTGGATCAGATCACCGTCGATGGTCCACTTACGGGCTTTCTGGATGGCATCGCGATGCATGGCGACACGCTGTACATCATGACGCCGTACGACCCCCCTGGCCCGCCCGTTTCCATCGACAGGATCCAGGTCGTGGAACTGGACAAGGGCTACCTGTCGGGCACGCTCGTCGAAACAATCACCGATCCGGCAAATCTGGACGGCGTTGCGAGCGGTGCGATCTTCGGGGATTCCCTGTATGTGAACAATGCGCGGTACGTGGTGGAGTTTCCGCCGGCACCCGACACGCCGTTCTGGCTCACCAAGCTGAAGATTCGCCCGCACAAGTAAGTTTGCGGCGACGACTGGAAACCAGTCGGCCGTTCCGATCGAGAAACCCCGCGCTCGCGGGGTTTCTTTTCCTTAGCGAGGGACTTGACCGACTTTGGATGGCGAGGAACGGACCGATTCGCGAAGCGAATCAGGACAGCGCGGGTGCCCGGAGCGCGAGGATCGGCGCATGCCGATCCG
>DATIRA010000008.1:0-4256 GCA_035470225.1 Steroidobacteraceae bacterium
CTTGCCGTGGAACTGCAGCAGATCGAGCTCCCGCTCTTCATAGCGGACCCGGTAGCTGCGCAGCTGGTCGCCCGATGACCGCTGGAAGTTCAGGTTGTTGCCGGTCGACAACGTGGCATCGTCCTCGGTGTTGCGCAGGTAGACATAGGTGGCCTGAACGCGTTGCTCACCGGCGAAGTCCAGGCCTACGCTGGCGGAACCCGTCAGCGTCACGAGGTTGGTCGTGCGTTGGGAATTGGTGACCACGTCCTGCGGATTGTTCACGGACCGCACCACGCGCTCGCGGTCCCGCCACTGGTTCTTGTAGTCGCCGACCGCGATCGCCCCGATCGACCAGTCGCCGCCCTCGCCGAGGGCCCAGGTGTTGCCGGCCGCCAGCTCCAGGCTCAGGTCAGGGTCGAGCGAGGTCTTCTTGAAGTCTATGTCGCGATCCATGCTGGTGATCAGCTCGCGATTGACCTGCTGCGCCTCTGCCAAAGTGTGTCGCTGGCCATCCCGCCGCAGCCCGGCCAGGATGTTGTTCGGGCTGATGTCGCCCTGGTAGTCCACCAGCGCCTGCTTGATTTCGCCGGGCAGCGCACGGGTCCCGTCGTCGGTCCCCCATTTGTCGTCCTTGCCGCCCTTGTACTCCAGGCCGTTGCCGGAGCTCTCCGAGTTCCAGCCGGTGCCGACCTGCATGACCAGCAGCGGATCGTCGGGGATGCTGCGCGTGCGGATATCGACACTGCCGCCGCCGAACGCAGCGGGCTGCTCCGGCGAGTAGCCCTTCTGGATCGACAGCGTCTCGACGATCTCGGCCGGGAACAGGTCGAGCGGAATGACGTTCCGCGTCAGGTCGGGCGAGGGCACGTAGGCGCCGTTCACGGTCGTGCTGGAGTAGCGCTCGCCGAGCCCGCGCACGTAGATGTACTGGTCCGCCACGACGGTGACGGCAGGCAGGCGACGCAGCGCCAGCGACACTGTGCTGTCGCCCACCCGGGCGATCTGCTCGGCCGCCACGAGGTCCGCGACCACGTCGAGGTCCATGCGCTCCTGCAGGACCTGCTCGGCGGAACTCTGCTGCCGGCCGACGACGACGATTTCCTCGACGTGCCCGCCGTCGCGACCACCCGCAGCGAGATCCTCCTCCTGGGCGACTGCCCGGCTGCCCGCCATGCCGGCTGACGCCGCCGCGAGCGTCAGCACCGAGCGGACCGCAATGCTCAATGGCTTGCTGTTCATCACCAACCTCGTTCAATGGGGAGGGCGCGCCCTCGGGCGCGCCCTCCCTCGCTTCGTCTCTATTCGGAACCTGCCAGGGGTTCTTGCATCACTGCGCGAACCACAGCGGCTCATCCGCGTTGTTGGCGCGCAAACCGAACGCCCAGGGCGCGGTCCAGTCGTCGCCCTCTTCGACCGCGCCGAGCTTGCCGCTGGCGGGCGTCATCGTGATGGTGTCGCCGTTGGCGTCCGTAATCGTCGAGGCGGTGTAGAAGGTGCCCGGCTCGAGCACGGACACGTTCGGGTTGGCCGAGTCGGTGATGATCACGCTGCCGGCATTGAACGAGTAGTTCGCGCCGTTCGTGCTCGGGTTCGCGCCGACGGCCCAGTCGCTGAGCGGATCGCCGTTCGGCAGGGTGCCCTTGGCCGGCTCCTCGCAGGCGACCAGGCTGTTCATGAACCAGGACTCGCCGGAGGCGGCAAAATTGAGTGACACCGGGGACTCGACCTCGAGGCACTCGTTCGAGGTCTTGCCGTTGACGATCACGCCGTAGCCGCCGTATACGATGCTGTCCTCGAGGCGGATCTTCGCGCCCTGGCGGGCCAGCGGACCCTCGGAGTCACCGTGGGTGTTCACGTCGGTGTTGGACGTGATGCAGGTCAGGTTGTTGATGACCGGCTCGGTCAGCGGCGCGGTGTCGAGCGGTGCGCCGGCGTCGCTGCGCGAGGAGCCGATGTTGTCGCCCTCGATGCAGCGGTTGCCGTCGCTCTTCCACTGGATCACCAGCGCGGTGTCGATGCCGCCGACCCAGCCGTCCGAGTAGTCGAGCGAGTCGTCGCGCGCATACAGCACGACGGCGTTCTTGACCTGGACCGCCCCGCCGAAGAACTCGAAACCGTCGTCGTAGGTGCTGTAGGCCTGGATGTTCTCGACCACGGTGCCGGAGCCCACGGCATTGAACGTGATTCCGTTCAGCTCGTCGCCGGGGGCGACCTCGAAGCCGGTGTGCTTGACGATCACGTACCGCAGCACGCCGGAGCTGTCCTCGTTGTCGCTGCCGCCGTAGTTCGAGGGCTGGCCCTCGGCCGCGACGTGGCACTGGTCGCTGGCGCGCTGCTCGTCGGTGCAGTTGTTCGTGATGCCGTTGCCGTTGATCACGAGCCCGCCCCAGAGGCTCACGTCGTTGGCCCCGGCCGTTCCATTGACGGCGTCGGCGACGGCGGTCAGCGTGATCGGTGCGGCGGGGGAGCCGTTCGCGATGATCTGCGAGCCGCGGTTGACCAGGATGTAGTCGGCCGAGTTCGAGAATGCCAGCGTGCTGCCTGCCTCGATCGTCAGCGTCGGCCCGGTGCCGCCCGCGGGCGCGGCGCCGCTCGAGACGTTCTGCCCGACGAACAGGCTGTCCTGGAAGACGTGCACGCCGGAGATGAACGGGATCGTCAGGTCCGTGAGCAGCGGGTTCGTCTTGCCCACGAAGGCGGCGTTGTAGACGCAGTTGCGACCGTCGAAGGTGCCCTGCCGCAGCGTTTCGGAGCCGGGCGGTGTGTAGGCGGCGCAGGGATTCGTCGTGCCACCGCCGCCACCGATGTTGTTCGTGGTGCTGTTGTCGGTCGAGTTGTCGTTGGTTTCGACCTTGAGATCCACGCCGCCGCCGTCACAGGCAGCAAGCCCAGCAATCACCATGCCCGCGAGCAGCAGCCTAGATGCGTTCATCGAAAGACTCTCCTGACTGAGTATCTGTTCCGACCGACAGAGGCGATCGCGGCTATGACCCGGAGCTCTCCGCCTCCCAGATCCTGCACTGACCAGCTGCAACATCGCCGCATCCGCACAGGCGGCACACGCGATATGGTTTGTGAATCAGCGAGGTTGCGCGGCAGACTAGGCGTGACGGGTTTCCCGTTCCTTTCAAATCGGTGACAGTTCGGTTACAGCGGAGGTGGACATGAGAACGGCGCTGGTCACGGGGGCGAGCCGGGGCATCGGCCTGGAGCTCTGCAGGCAGCTGAAGGGCGGCGGCTACGAGGTGACGGCCGTGTGTCGGGCTGCGGCAGAGGATCTTGCGGACCTCGGTTGCCGAATCGTATCCGGGATTGATGTCACGGACCCGCGGACCGTCGGGAATCTTGCGAGCCTGCTGCAGGGCGTCAGCATCGACCTGCTGGTCAACAATGCCGGAATCCTGATCGGGGACCGGCCCGAGAGCCTGGACTTCGACGACCTGCGCAGGCAGTTCGAGGTGAACGCGCTCGGTCCGCTGGCGGTCACCCGCGCACTGGCGCCTCGCCTGCGCGACGGCGGCAAGGTCGCGATGATCACGAGCCGGATGGGCTCGATCGCCGATAATTCCAGTGGCGGCTATTACGGCTACCGCGTGTCGAAGGCCGCGTTGAACATGCTGGGGGTGAACCTGGCCCACGAGCTGCGCAGCCGTGGCATCGCGGTGCTGATGCTGCATCCGGGCATGGTCGCGACGGAAATGACCGGCAGGCAGGGCATACCGGTAGAGGACGCGGCGGCCATGCTGATCGAGCGCATCGAGCAACTCGGGCTGGAGCAGACCGGCACGTTCTGGCATGCGAACGGCGAGCGGCTGCCCTGGTGAGCGAGCGCAGGCGCTCTGGTCGGCGTGAACGTCGTGGAGAACTGGCGTACGGTAGGGTACCGCACGCCGCTCAATGAGGAGGCAAATACCGATGCGATACGTGGTGGATAGCGACAAGACGGTGGACCAGGCCACGGCCGATCTCGAGGCTGCGGTGCTCCAGCACGGTTTCGGCGTGCTGCATACCTACGATCTCAAGCAGACGCTGGCGAACAAGGGTGTCGAGTTGCCGCAGGAGTGCCGGATACTTGAAGTCTGCAATCCGCAGCAGGCGGCCCGCGTGCTCGGCGAGGACATGGGGATGAACGTCGCGCTGCCCTGTCGTATCTCCGTCTACCAGGAGGGCGGACGGACGCGCATCGGAATGGTCAGACCGACGGCTCTGCTCGCGGGCCTCTCCGACGCGCCCGGCCTCGCCGGCGTTGCCGAGGAGGTGGAGCAGGCGACCAT
>DATIRA010000009.1:0-3457 GCA_035470225.1 Steroidobacteraceae bacterium
ACGTGCTCGAGGAAATCCGCAACCGGGTCCAGGTCGTGGACGTGCGCGAGCCGGATGAGGTCTCCGGTCCGCTCGGACACATCGAGGGCGCGTCGCTGATTCCGCTCGGTGCGCTGAAGGCGCGCAAGTCGGAGCTCGATCCGGGGAAACCCGTGGTCACGGTCTGCCGGGCCGGCGCCCGGTCGGCGCAGGCGGTCGTGATGCTGCAGAAGCAGGGCTTCGGCGACCTCGCGAATCTCGCCGGCGGCATGCTTCGCTGGCGTGCTGAGGGCAACCCGGTCGAAGGCGGCAGCGAGTAGTCACCCCATCGAGTGCCGACGCCGAGGAGGCGGGCGCCGCGGGACGTCCCTGTCCGTCGATCGATCCTTCGAAGCGATGCCGCGGTTGCACGCCCGATCGCGCGGTCGCGTGCCGCTAGTGGCGGCAGAGTTCTCCCTTCGCGAACCACCGCGCATAGCCGGTCCGGAAGTCCACCAGGCCGTCGATGCTCAGGTGGCCCCAGCCGCCGTCGGTGATGCTGGCCTGCGTGTCGAGCAGGTAGAGCCCGGGCGAGAGCTCCACGAGCCGGGCGTTGTCCGTCGTCGTGAACGTCCCGTCCGGCCCCGTGAAAGTGTGGGAGGTCGTGGCGAGCATCCCTTTGCCGTTCGGCTTCGATCCCAGCAGCGCGACCGTGACCTGCCGGTCACCCAGGTCACCGACGGTGACGTCACCCAGGTTCGTGTAGGCCGTGCCCGCAAAGGATGCAGGCCCGGTCACCAGCGTCTCGCCGGTTGCGAAGACCTTCTGGCAGCTTCCAGCTTCGTCCGCCATCGCCACGGCCGGCGCGCCCAGCATTGCGACGCAGCCCGCGGTCGCGATCAGTACGCCCTGATATTTTCTCGAAGTCATGATCCCCTCCTGTTGTCATCCAGGTCCGCGGTCCGATGCCGCGACTTGCGGGTGCAATGCTCGGCCCGACGGCCGGTCGCCGTCCCGAGGAAGGCCCGATGGTTTTCCGAGGCTTGCCGGGCGCAGTCCGTTTCCAGCACGGTCCGCCGGTGTTAGTTTTTGCCGCGTGTGACGCGGTTCAGGCAGGGCCGGGTGGCAGTCGAGGAAGGATTCAGGATCGGCGATCACGAGGTGCACCCCCGGCAGGGGCGGATCATCGGGCCTCGGGGTGAGTCGCGAATCGAGCCGAAAGCCATGGCGGTGCTGGTCGAGCTGGCCCGCGGTGCGCCCGAGCCCCGATCGCGGGAGCAGATCATCGCCAGCGTCTGGCCGCGGGGCTTCGTCAGTGACGACGTGCTGACCCGCTGCATCGGGCAGCTGCGGCGGGCGCTGGCGGACGACCCCAGGGCACCGAGGTGCCTGGAGACGCTGCCGAAGCTCGGCTATCGGCTGAAGTGCGCGGTCGAGCCGCTCGCTCGGGCCGCGGCCGTCCCGCCCGCACGCTCCGGCGTCGAGTCGCTGATCGTGCTGCCTTTCCAGAACCTGTCGGCGTCGTCGGAGGATTTCGTCGCGGACGGCCTGACTGAGCTGCTGATCGCGCGACTTGCCGCGTTCACCGGGTTGCGCGTGATCTCGCGGACCACGGCGATGCGGTTCAAGGGCGGCACGGCCGGCGTGACCGAGATTGCACAGAAAACGGGCAGCGACTGGGTGATCGAAGGCTCGGTGCTGCAGTCGGGGGACCGTATCCAGGTCGTCGCGCAGCTGATCGACGCCCGAACCGACGCGCACGTCTGGGCGGCCGACTACGTCAGGGACCTGCAGGACCTGCTGTCGCTGCAGAACGAGATCGTCGCACGGGTCGCGTCGGCGATCCGGCTGCAGCTCGGCGCCACGGAGCGCTCGCCGCGCAGCGCACCGACGCTCGCGCCGCCGGTCATGCGGGATTACCTGAAGGCGAGGCATCTGCTGAGCCGGCGCACGATCCGCGACCTCACGGAGGCGAGATCGATCCTCGCCGCGGTCACCGGAGCCGCGCCGGACCATGCATCGGGCTGGGCTTCGCTGGCGGAGTCGGAGATGCTGCTGGCGCACTACGGCGCGGCCGGCATCGCGGAACTGCTCGAGGACTGCGAAAGGAATCTCGAGCGGGCCCTGACGCTGGAGCCGGACCTTGCCATCGGGCTCGCGACACGCGGCGCGCTGCGCTTTTTCTTCAGGCGGGAATTCGACGGCGCCGCGGCAGACCTCGGCCGTGCGCTGACGCTGCTGCCCAGCTACGCGATGGCGATGCTGTCGCTGGCCAACGTCTGCGCCGTGCGTGGGCATTTCGCGGACGCGAGCGCGTGGATGGACCAGGCCCTGCTGGTCGATCCACTGGACGTCGGCATCAACATGAACATGGGGGACCACCTGATACTGCAACGGCGCTACCAGGACGCGGCCGCGGCGTTGCGCGGGGCCCTGGCGCTGTCACCGCAGCATCGCCCGAGCGCGCTCCGGCTGTGCTGGGCGCTGGCGCTGGCGGGCGAGCACGCGGAGGCGCTCGCGCTGCTCGAGGACCTGCGGCGCGAAGGCGACGACGACCCGCAGTGGCACGAGTACGCCGCACTGGTGGCGGGGCTCCGGGCGGAGCCGCCGGTGGCCGCCCGGGAATACGAGTGGCTCGAGCGCGCCGCGAAGTCCGCGCGAGTGCCGCCGTGGACGCTGGCGCGCGCCGCCTGTGCCGCGGGCCGGCAACAGACGGCGATCGACTGGCTGGAACAGGCGGCGGGCCAGCGATCGAGCTCATTGCCTTTCATGCGGGTCACGCCCGCGTTCGATCCGCTACACGGCGAGCAGCGGTTCATCTCTCTCGGGCACGCCCTCGGCCTGCCCGAGCCCGGCGCCAGCGCCCCGGAGGCCCGCCGGTCCATCGTGCGAACGCCCGGTTGAAGGTGCTCTGCTCCGAGAATCCTGACATGCTCGCGACCCGCAGCAGCGGCAGTGACGGGTTCGCCAGCAGGCGCTCTGCGATCTGACGTTGCTGCGTCTCCAGCAGTTCGCGGAAGCCGGTACCGCGTTGCTTCAGTTCACGCTGCAGGCTGCGCGGCGCGAGTCCCAGGTGGTCCGACACGGTGACCAGTGAGCAGCGGCCGGACGGCAGCAGCGTGCGTACCGCGCGGTTGACGCGGTCGATCAGCGGCACCGCGGCATCCTGGCGACTGTAGTCGATGTAGTCGGCTATCAGGCGGCGCAGCGCTGGATCGGCGTACGGGACCTGGCGGGTCAGTTCCGTCCCGTGCAGCACGAAGCGGTTGATCGGCATGTCGAACTCGAGCGCTTTGCCGAAGGCGTGCCGCAGCTGCGCGAGTTCGGGTGGGGCCGGGTTGGTGAAATGGACGGCGAGCGCGCGGTAGTGTTCGCCGAGCAGCAGCTCGAGCAGCCGCTGTCCGAGCAGCATGCTCAGTTCGTTGATCTGCCTGCAGCCACGGAGCTCGGCCAGCGCCACCTCGATCGTGTAGCCCGGAGGCTGTCCGGGCTGGGTGAC
>DATIRA010000010.1:0-5478 GCA_035470225.1 Steroidobacteraceae bacterium
GAACCCAGCCCGTCCGCGGCCAACCCGAAGCGCGCCGCGGCCCGCAGCCCGACGAGCACATCCTCGGTCCTTCGGAGCTGGTCGAGGTTGCGCCGCTCCTGGTACCGGTCCTGGATGTACTCGATGCCGATCCACGGGTACAGCAGCTCGCGGTCCTCTGGCAACGGGCCACCGAGCGGCTCGTCCGGGACCGGCGCGAAGCGGTCGCGTTGATACGCGAGCCCGTAAGTCCAACGGGTGACCTCCGACGCGCGCAGCCCGTCCGAGCGCCCGCCGTGGATCTCGTGGTATTCCGCGCGGTGCTCGAACTCGCCGACGCGCTTGCCGAGCACGTAGCGGGAATCGACGCGCTCGTTGTCGCCGAGCCGCAGGCCCGCGGCCCGCCGCGTGTCGAGCGCATAGAACGGACGCTCGAGCCGCAGGACCCTGGCTTGGCCATCGTCGGAATCGACGTAGCCGAGCTCGAACCGGGAGAAGCCGTCGAGAAAATGCGGATCGAAGAAAGTGAGCGACAACGACTCGCGGTCCACGTCGCTGCTCCATTCGAGCTTCAGCTGCTGCCCGGTGCCGAGCAGGTTCTTCTCCTCGAGCTGCGCGCCGATCTTGTTCGCGCCGCCCTCGCGACCGAAACTGAAACCCGGATTCAATGTCCAGACGTCGCGGGTCCGGACCTCGAGATCCACGGTCCGCCCATCGAACCCGACCGGAACGATCGTGGCATCGTAGAGATAGGCGTTGGCCCGCAGCAGCCGCTCGGTCTCCTCGATCAGCCGCTGGCGGTAGGGCTCCCCGCTCGCGAACAGCAGCTGCTCGCGGATGATCGACGGGCGAGTACTGATATGCAGCTTGTTCGCCGTACGGTACAGCCAGCCGCTTTCGCCGGGGATGCTGGTGTCGAAAATCTCGCCGGGCACGACGCGTATCCGGCCGATCACGGCGCCGAGCGACTCGAGCTCCTCTGCAGGGGGCAGCGGGGTCGCCGCGGCAGGGACGGTCTGGCCAGCGCGGTCATCCGCGGCGCCGCTTGGCTGCGCCATCGAGGAAACCACGCAGCCGAGCGCCAGCCACGCCGCGACCGGGATGCCGCGCGCGGAGGCCATCGGCCCGGCGCGCATGCGCCTCAGGGCAGCAGTACGGTCGAACCCACCGTACGGCGCCCCTCGAGGTCACGATGCGCCTGCGTCACGTCGCGCAGCGGGTAGGTCTGTCCGACCTCGATGCGCACCGCGCCGCTGCCGATGACCTCGAAGAGTTCCCTGGCCCCGCGCTCGAGGTCCGCGCGCCTGGCCGCGTAGTGGAACAAAGTCGGCCGCGTCAGGAACAGCGAACCCCGCTTGCCGAGTTCCAGCGGCTGGATCGCCGGGACCGGCCCGGAGGCGTTGCCGTAGCTCACCATCATGCCGAGGGGTCGCAGGCAATCGAGCGAGGCGAAGAACGTGTCCTTGCCCACCGAGTCGTAGACGACGTGCGCGCCGCGGCCACGCGTCAGTTTGCGGACCGCGGTGGGGATCTCGTCCTGGCCGAGTATCAGCACGTGGTGACAGCCGTGCCGGCGGGCGACCTCGGCCTTCGCCTCGCTGCCGACCACACCGATCACTGTCGCGCCGAGCCGGTTCGCCCACTGCGTCGCGATCATGCCGACGCCGCCGGCGGCGGCGTGGATGACCGCGACCGTGCCGCGCTTGACCCGGTAGGTACGCCGCAGCAGGAACTGTGCCGTGAGCCCCTTCAGCATCGCCGCGGCGGCCAGACGATCGCTGACGCCGTCCGGGATCTTCAGCAGACGGTTCGCCGCGACGATGCGCTCCTCCGCATAGGTGCCCGGCTCGCTGGAGAAGTACCCGACGCGGTCACCCTCCCGCAGGCCGGTCACCCTGGAGCCGGTCGCGACGACCACTCCGGCCGCCTCGCGGCCGAGGCCAGTCGGCAACGGGTTCGGGTACAGCCCGGTGCGCTCGTATACGTCGATGAAATTGAGCCCGATCGCCGTATGGCGGACCAGGACCTCGTTCGGACCTGGCTCCACGGCCCCGACAGGCTCCCATTGCATGACCTCGGGGCCGCCGAAGCTGTGGATGCGGATCGCGTAGGGCATGGGGGAAGGGGGTAGGGGGTAGGGGGTAGGGGGTAGAGGTTAGATTAGCGGATAGTGACTAGCGGGTAGCGGATAGTGAACAACACGCCGGCGCCAGGATCTGCACCGCTCCACTATCCCCTAACCCCTATCCCCTATCCCCTGACCAAGCGGCGCTTCCGCAATCACCAGGTCCGCGACCGGCTGGCCGCCGACCAGGTGCTCGGTGATGATCCGCTCGAGATTGGCGGGGGTGCAGTCCCGGTACCAGATGCCGTCGGGATAGACCACCGCGACAGGCCCCCCGGCGCAGATGCGCAGGCAATCTGCCTTGGTCCGCAGCACGCCGCCGTCCGCGTCCTGCAGGCCGAGTTGCCGCAGACGCAGCTTCAGGTACTCCCAGCTCTGCAGCGCGCGCGCGCGCGGGGCGCACTTGCCGGCGACGCACAGAAAGACGTGCCGCCGCTGGCGGCCGATCCGCAGGGTCTGGATTGCATTCTGCAGCGGGTCGGCCATCGGGCCCCGGCCCTTCCGGCCGGCTGGTCCTCGATCCGGAGCGCCCCGGTATTCCCGGTCAGAGCGCCTGGTCGTCGGCTTCGCCGGTCCGTATGCGTATCGCTCGCTCGACGTCGCTGATGAAGATCTTCCCGTCGCCGACCTTGCCGGTACGGGCCGCGCCGACGATGGCCTCGATCACCTGGTCCACGATGCCGTCCTTGACCGCAACCTCGATGCGGGTCTTCGGAACGAAGTCCACGACGTACTCGGCGCCGCGGTAGAGCTCGGTGTGGCCACGCTGGCGCCCGAAGCCTTTCACCTCCGTCACCGTCATGCCGGAGACGCCGATTTCCGACAGGGCTGCGCGGACGTCGTCCAGCTTGAAGGGTTTGATGATTGCGCTGATCAGCTTCATAGGGCTTTGGCTCCTCGTCTCAATATGCTCCGGATTGTCCGGCAGCCGGTTGCGATTCCACGCTAGTGGAAACCGAGACCCGGCCCCTGTTCCGCCCCGTCGGCGGACCTGTCCCGATTCCTCATGCACGTTCCGTGCCGACCCCGCCGGACCCTGCGGACCGGGCCTGGCAGGATCCCGCCGCACCAGCTTGGAGCGCCGAGTCGGCCAAGCTGCCCGGCCGTGGTGCGCCAACCGCCGACTTCTGTGCCGGCCGCTGGCCCCGAGGCTGCGTTCAACGGAGCGCTGCGGCATCATGCCACAGCCGCCACACGGGTAAAGGAGACGGACCGGCCATGACGAAACCAGTGGTCATCGTCGGGGCAAGCCACGCCGCGGTGCAGGCCATCGATACGCTGCGGCGGGAGGGCTATGACGGCCCGATCGTGCTGGTGGGCGACGAGCCGCACCTGCCCTACAACCGGCCGCCGCTCTCGAAGAAGTTCCTCGCCGGTGAAATGCCCGTGGAGCGATTGCTGCTGCGCAGCCCGAACTTCTACGCACAGGCCCGCGTGGAGACGCGCCTCGGCGCCCGTGTCACGGCGCTGGAACTCGCCTCCCGTCGTCTGCGCCTCGACGATGGCGCAGAGATCGCCTACGAAAAGCTGCTGCTATGCGTCGGGAGCCGCCCCCGGCGGCTCGACGTGCCGGGAGCGACGCTCGACGGGATCCATTGCCTGCGCAACATCGCCGACGTGGAAGCCATCCGTGCCGAGCTGGCGGGATCCCGCCGCTTGCTCGTGATCGGCGCGGGTTACATCGGTCTGGAGGCGGCAGCCTCGGCGCGCCAGCTCGGGCTGGAGGTCACTGTGCTGGAGACCGCCGAGCGGCCCATGGCCCGGGTCGTCGCGCCAGAGATCTCGTCCTTTTACCTCCGCAGGCACGAACGCGAGGGCGTGCGCGTGTTTTGCAACCAGGCTGTCACCGCATTCAATGGCACGGGACGCGTCGAAGCGGTCACCTGCGGTGCCGGCGAGTTCCCGGCTGACCTCGTGATCGTCGGCGTGGGCATCCTGCCGGACGTCACTCTGGCTGCCGCGGCCGGTCTGCAATGCGAGAACGGCGTGTGGGTGGACGAGCACTGCCTGAGCTCCGACCCACACGTGTTTGCCGCCGGCGACTGCACCAATCACCCGAGCGTCCGCTATGGACGCCGCGTTCGTCTGGAGTCGGTGGACAACGCGGTCGAACAGGGCAAGACCGCCGCAGCGAACATCTGCGGACGTCCCGCCCGGCACGAGCACGTGCCGTGGTTCTGGTCGGATCAGTACGAGGTGAAGCTGCAGATCGCCGGGCTGTCGGAAGGCTACGACCGTACCGTGCTGCGCGGCGATCCTGACAGCGGTCACTTCGCGCTTTATTACCTGCGTCGCGGCGAGCTGCTCGCGGTCGACGCGATCAACAGCCCGAAGGACTTCATGACCGGCAAGCGCTGGATCGGCGAGCGAAAGTTCCCGGACCCGGCCTTGCTCGCGGACCCGGCCACGGATCTGAAGACGATCTGAGCCGCGATCGAAAAAGGCCCACCCGAAGTTGCGGGGCCCGTCGCCGTGGATATACTCGTTTTTTTTGCACTGCCAAAGAACTGGATAACTGGGGGACTGCGATGAGCGAGAAGAAACCTGCCGCGAAGGGCTCCACTGTCGTGTCAGACGACGCCTCCCGCCACATGCTGGCCATGCTGGGGCAGTGGACCGGCGGCCTGTCGCCACATGCGTTCGGCGGCGCCTGGCTCAACGTGCTCTCGCACATGGCGACCTCGCCCGGGCACCAGGTGAAGCTCGCCGGCAGCGCGCTCAGGAAGAGCCTGGCGCTGGCGCAGTTCGCAGGCGGCGCGCTCACCGGCGGTGCCACCCCGGAGGCCGAGGGAACGCCCTATTCCACGCGCTTCTCGGACCCGGCCTGGTCGAAGTTTCCGTTCAACCTGCTGGCGCAGTCCTTCCTCGCAGCCTCGGACCTGGCCCGTGAGGCGGTCAAGAACGTGCCCGGCGCCGACCCCGCTTCGGAGAACATCGCGGCCTTCACGGTCAGGGAGGGCCTGGAGTTCCTGGCGCCGGACAACTACCTGCCGACCAACCCGCAGCTGATCAGGCAGACGGTCGACGAGAACGGGCGCAACCTGGTGCGCGGGCTCAAGCATCTCGCCGAGGACCTGCAGCGCACGCTGAAAGGCGAGGCGCCGGCGGGGGCCGAGCACTACGAGGTCGGCAAGCAGGTCGGAGCCACGCCGGGCAAGGTGATCCTGCGCAACCAGTTGATGGAGCTGATCCAGTACTCGCCGCAGACGCCGAAGGTGTTCGCCGAGCCGATCCTGATCGTGCCGGCCTGGATCATGAAGTACTACATCCTCGACCTGTCGCCGGAGAATTCGCTGGTCAAATGGCTGGTCGGCAAGGGGCACACCGTAGTTATGGTCTCCTGGCGCAATCCGACCGGTGCGGACGCAAATCTC
>DATIRA010000011.1:0-1578 GCA_035470225.1 Steroidobacteraceae bacterium
GAGGTCGCCCAGGACAGCGTGTTGCCCTGGCGGTCGGTGATCGTGACGATCGTGTTGTTGAAGGAGGCGTGGATGTGCGCGATGCCGTCCGACACCTGGCGCTTCGCCTTCTTGCGGGCCTTGCTGGCGGCAGACCCTGACTGCTTTTCAGCCATCTTCCTGGATACCCGGAACTGATGTTGTTACTGGTGGCTTGCCGGCGGCGATCAACGCTTGCCGGGCTGAGCCTTGCCCTTGACCGCCGCGCGGCGCGGACCCTTGCGCGTGCGCGCGTTGGTGCGCGTGCGCTGGCCGCGGGCCGGCAGGCCCTTGCGGTGGCGGATCCCACGGTAGGCACCGAGGTCCATCAGCCGCTTGATCGCCATCGCGTTCTCGCGACGGAGGTCGCCCTCGACCGTCAGCTTGGCCACGGCCGAACGCAGCGCGCCGACCTCGGCCTCGGTGAGGTCGCGGACCTTCGTGGAAGGCTCCACGCCCGCTGCCTGGCAGATCGCCTCGGACGCAGGACGGCCGATGCCGTAGATGTGCGTGAGCCCGATGACGATGTGCTTGTTCACCGGGATGTTGATGCCGGCGATGCGCGCCATGACTACCTGCCCCTAAGCCGCGGAAAACACGGCAGTATACGTGAAAACGACCATTCCCTCAATCTCAGCCCTGGCGCTGCTTGTGCCGGGCATCCGACGAGCAGATGACCCGGACCACGCCGCGGCGGCGCACGATCTTGCAGTTCTTGCAGATCTTCTTGACCGATGGACGTACCTTCATCTCCGAACTCCCCGGGCGCCCTGGCGCCCGTCAGCGCGGCGAGCCCGAGCGGCCGTAGCCGCGCAGGTTCGCCTTCTTCATCAGGCCCTCGTACTGGTGGGACATCAGGTGCGCCTGGAGCTGCGCCATGAAGTCCATCGCGACCACCACGAGGATCAGCAGCGAGGTGCCGCCGAAATAGAACGGGACCCGGCCGTAGGCCATCAGGATCTCCGGCATCAGGCAGACGGCGGTGACGTACAGCGCGCCCCACACCGTCAGGCGGGTCAGCACCTTGTCGATGTACTCGGCGGTCTGCTGGCCCGGGCGGATGCCGGGGATGAACGCGCCGCCCTTCTTCAGGTTCTCGGCGGTCTCGCGCGAGTTGAACACGAGCGCCGTGTAGAAGAAGCAGAAGAAGATGATCAGGCCCGCGTACAGCAGCATGTGCAGCGGCTGGCCGTAGCCCAGCGCCGCGGCCAGGTTCTGCAGCATCGCGTCCCAGCCGCCTTCCTCGCCGGTCGCGCCGGAGGCGAAGAAGCTGGCCAGCGTCGCCGGGAACAACAGCAGCGAGGAGGCGAAGATAGGCGGGATCACGCCCGACATGTTCAGCTTGAACGGCAGGTGGCTGGTCTGCCCGGCGAACATCTTTCGCCCTACCTGGCGCTTGGCGTAATTGACCGGGATGCGCCGCTGGCCGCGCTCGACGAACACGACGAAAGCGGTCACCGCGGCGATCAGCAGCAGCAGCAGAATCGCGAAGGCCGGGTTCATCTCGCCGGAGCGGACCTGCTCCAGCGTGCCGCCGATGGCAGCCGGGAGCCCGGCCAC
>DATIRA010000012.1:0-3377 GCA_035470225.1 Steroidobacteraceae bacterium
TTGTCGAGACGCTCCCGCTCGACGACGATGCCGGTGGGCGGTCCCTTGAAGGTCTTCACGTACGCCACCGGGAAGAACATGTCCTCGAGCCGCGCGGCCTTGAGCGGCTTGAAGCTGAAGACGTTGCCGATGATCGAAGCGGTCAGGTTCGCGATCGAGCCCTCCTCGAACAGGTCGAGGTTGTAGGCGATCCAGGCAAAGTACTGGCCCTCGATCCCGGGCACGGGCTGCACGTCGTAGGCCTTGGCACGGTAGTTGTCGCAGGCCGTCAGCCGGTCGGTCCAGACCACCGTCCAGGTGGCCGTGGACGACTCGCCCGCCACAGCGGCGGCGGCCTCCTGCGGATCGACGCCCTCCTGCGGCGTGATGCGGAACAGGCAGATCAGGTCCGTGGGCTTGGGCTCGTAGCCCGGCACCCAGTAGCCCATCTCCTTGTACTTGAGCACGCCGGCCTGGTAGCGCTTCGACGTGTTCCCGGTCGCGGGACGCCCCGCCCCGGCACCGCTGGCGGCATCTGCCTTGGCCATGTTCATCTCCTCTGTCGCCGCGCCCACCGCGGTCACTCGTTTCACTTTATTTCCGCCAGTCGATAAAGGAAACTTAGTATTAATTCATATTTCGGTAAGTTTTACTTATGGAATGGCACCATCTGAGTTTGCGACAACTACAAGTGCTGAAGGCCGTCGCCGAGGCCGGCTCGATGGCACAGGCCGCCCGGGAACTCTTCATGACGGGACCGGCCGTCACCCAGCAGATCAAGCAACTTGAGAAGGTGCTCGGCGCGCCGGCCTTCGACCGGGTCGGACGCAAGCTCAAGATCACCGCGGCCGGCGAGCGGACGCTCGCCGCCGCCACCGACGTGCAGGGCCGACTCGGCCTGCTCGCCAAGGAGATGGACGCGCTGAAGAAGCGCGACGACGGGACGCTGCACCTCGGGATCCTCGCGACCGGAACGCACATCCTGCCGCCGCTGCTGGCAGAGTTCCGCCGCCGGGCGCCGGGCATAGCGGTGCACATGGCCGTGTCCTCGCGCGAGGGCCTGGTACAGCGGTTGATGGACGGCGAAGTCGACCTCGCGCTGATGGGTCGTGGCCCGGAGGCGCAGCAGACGCGCCGCGCGCTCGCCGAGGACCCGTTGACCCGCGAGCCTTTCGCGAGCAACCCGCACCTGGTGATCGCCTGGCCGGGTCACCCGCTCGCCGGGGAACCGGCGATTCCGCCGATCGAGCTGCGCCACGAAAGCTTCGTCCAGCGCGAGCCGGGCTCGGGTACCCGCGCGATGCTCGATTCATTCCTGGAAATGCACCGCATCGTGCCGCGCGAGCGCCTCACCGTCAGTGGCAACGAGATGGCGAAGCACGCGGTGATGTCGCGCCTCGGCATCAGCCTGACCTCGGCGCACACGCTGTTCCTGGAGCTCAGGAGCCGCGTGCTGGTACGGCTCGACGTCGAGCACACGCCGATCGTCCGCACCTGGTACGTGGTCCACCACGCGCGGCGGTGGCTCCCTCCGGCCGCCGTTTCGTTCCGGGACTATCTGCTGACGGACGGCGCGCCGCGGGTCGAAGCCGAGACGCGCCGTCTACTCACGCCGGATCGCGACGATGCTCACTCGCTGCAAAGCTCGTCGGTCGGAAACAGGTCCGGATAGGTCCCGGCGGGCTTGGCCGTTCCTACGTACTCGACCCGCCTGGTCTTGCCCTTCAACTCGTTGATCAGCGCGAGGCCGGGCCCCCCCTCGCTGAGCCGGCAGTTGAACTTGTGCTCGATCCCGCCGGGCTCGAGCGGCGTGTACTCCTTGGTCAGCAGGCAGCCCGCGTACTCGCCGTATTCGATCGAAACGCTCGCATTCGTCCGCAGGACCTTGGCGATGTCTTCGGCTTCGTCCGCATAGTATTCCTGCCGGTAGGACACGCCGGGCCGCGGGTCGGCCAGCATGATCACCCCGGGCTCGGCCTCGTCCTCTCCGGCTTTCCAGGATCCGCCGTCGGTCAGGCAGTCCTCCTCTTCGTCCCAGGCCGTCGTGTCTTCGCCCAGGTACCAGACTTTCCCCTCGTCGTCCTGTGCGTACCAGTCGAAGGTGTCCTCGACAAGCACGTAGGTCCCGTCGCAGTCCTCTGAGACCCACTCCCGGTCACGGATCACGACGGCGTCGATGTCGTACGGGCTGTCGAAGAAGCCGACGCCGGTGGCGCCCGTGACAGTCGCTTCGCTGACCTCGCAGCCGTCTTCCGATTCCGAGAAGTAGGCCGCCGATACCGGTCCCGCGAGGCGCAGCCCCCAGTAGTCGTTGGTGATGACTGTGGGGCTCGAGAAGTCCCCGGCATCGAACTCGAACTCGAGCGTACCGCTCCAGGCGACAGCCGATACCGACAGAGCCAGCAGGCCGCCAATCACCGTGAGGTTGCGTGTGTTCCTGGTCATCTTCGGGTCCTCCCCGTGAAGTGCCACAAGGTCCACCATACGACCTTCCGAGTCCTGCCGGCACAGATGGCCATTTCAGGAATGCGCAGACGAGCTGTCGCGTATTCCTGTCAGCGCACAACAAAAACGGGCCATACTCCTCTGATAATATTAATTTTTTTCTGGCCCAACCGTCGAACGAGGACCGATTGCTCACGCCTGACAGCTCTTCAGATACTCGATGAATCGCCCTTCCTCACCGGGCTCGAGCATCCAGGTCTGCCGCTTCGCAACGAAAAAATCGTCGAGCAGCGCTCGCGCGAAGTCACCCCGCCCGGACTTGAGGTCGTCGAAGCTCCCCCACCAGTCCACGACGAATCCGCCGTCGCTGGCGGGATCGAGCGCCAGCCGCAACGCCTCGCTCAACCCTTCCTCCGCTGCGCGCCGAAGCAGCGGTCGGATCCGCCGCTGAAAAGCCTCCAGGCCCTCGCCTCTGGCGAGTCCATGCACGCGTGGCTCGACCTCGAGGATGTGCTGCAGCAACTCCTCGGGCGTCGCGAACCAGACGAATACCCGCGCGTTATCGAGCGGCGAGGATCCGCCCGTGAAGCACCCATAAGGAAACCTGCGCGGATCGCGATCCATCGCGTTCACGTCATCGTCAGCCCAGGCCAGCGCTTCCATAGTCCCACCGATACAACTTCGCCCGTGTCGCGAGAGCACGCTCAGCGGCGGCGGCTCCGCACGTCGGCTGCAGTGCAGCAGATTTCGCGTTGGCGCGGGGAATGCGATTCACAAACCGGCGCTGAACCTGCCGGCAGGACACCCGTTTCATCTGGCAGGGGGAGCCGAGTCGCTTCGCAGTGTGACATGGCTCACTTTCCGCCAGCCCCGCGGTCCTGACGCGTTGCCGATGAGGTATCAGTGATCCTATGGGCGCGCGATGCCGCCACGCGGCATCGTGACCGTCCTTG
>DATIRA010000013.1:0-7308 GCA_035470225.1 Steroidobacteraceae bacterium
GGCGTGTTCGTCGCGACCTCGAACGGCAACAGCGGCCCGGGCCCTGCGACGACCGGTGGTCCCGCCTCGGTACCGTGGCTCACCAGCGTCGGTGCCAGCACGCAGCCGCGCTTCTTCCAGGGCGCCGCCGAGCTCGGCGACGGGTCTTCCTATACGGGAGCCTCGATCACGGCCGGCACGGCGATGCTGCCGCTGGTGGATGCGGCGGACGCGGGCGACGAGCTTTGCGCGGAAGGGTCGCTGAATCCGGCCGTGGTCGCCGGCAAGATCGTGCTCTGCAAGCGCGGCACCTATCCGCGTGTCGAGAAGGGCTATGCCGTCTATCTCGCCGGCGGGCTGGGTCTCGTGCTCTACAACACCAGCGATGCGCAGGACCTCAATACCGACACGCACTGGGTGCCCGGCGTGCACGTCAACAACACCGACGGACTGGCGACCAAGAGCTACATCGCGAGCGCCGGCGCCGGCGCGACGGCGATGATCGTCAGCGGCGACAAAGTCATGGTGGATGCGCCGGTCATGGCGTCGTTCTCCTCGCGCGGGCCGAATCGACTGTCGGCCGATCTGATCAAGCCGGACGTCACCGGTCCGGGCGTGCAGATCCTCGCCGGCTGGTCGCCGTTCCCGGATCCGGGCGAAGTGCCGGGTGAGTTGTTCGCGGCGATCGCGGGGACCTCGATGTCGAGCCCGCACGTCGCGGGTGCATTCGCGCTGCTGAAGCAGGCGCATCCCGACTGGTCGCCTGCGATCGCGAAGTCCGCGCTGATGACCACGGCCTACCAGGACGTGATGAAGGAAGACGGCGTGACGCCGGCGGACCCGTTCGATTTCGGCGCGGGTCACATGCGGCCGGGCGGTAAGCCTCACAAGGGCTCGATGTTCCAGCCGGGCCTCGCCTATGACGCCGGGCTGTTCGAGTACGCGGCATTCACCTGCGGCGCGGACCTCGGCGTGTTCACGCCTGGCAGCTGCGCGTTCCTCGAATCGATCGGCGTTCCGTCCGATCCGAGCGACCTGAACCTGCCTTCGATCGGCGTGGCCGAGCTGGCAGGAGCAGAGACGGTTGTCCGCACCGTGACCAGCGTGGCCGATGACATGGGCTGGCGAGACTACGCGGTCTCCGTGGACGCACCTGCGGGGTTCGCGGTCACCGTGTCGCCATCGACGCTGCGCCTGAAGCCAGGACAGTCGGCGACCTACGAGGTCACGATCACGAACCTGAGCGCCCCGGTGGGGCAGTGGTTCTTCGGTTCGCTCACTTGGGCCGACAAGACCGGCCATTACCAGGTGCGCAGCCCGATCGCGGTCAAGGCCGCGATGTTCGGCGCGCCTGCACTGGTCACCGGCAGCGGTGAGAGCGGGTCGGCGAGCTTCGATGTCGCGTTCGGCTACACGGGCATCTACTCGGCTGCGGCGCATGGTCTCGAGCCGGCCATCGTGGTTTCCGACAACGTCGTGCAGGATCCAGACCAGACGTTCAACCCGAATGACGGATTCTCGAACCTGCACCAGTTCAACCTGTCCGGTGCGGCGCTGTTTCGCGTGGCGATGCCGCCGGAATCGACGGCTGCCGGCGTGGATATCGACATCTTCGTCTTCAACCCGAACGGCGTTCAGGTCGCCTCGAGCACGCAGAGCGGGACGAACGAGCTGGTGGACATCCTGCTGCCGATGGATGGCACCTGGAGCGTCTACGTCCATGGCTGGAACACCGCCGGGCCGTCGGCCGACTACGATATGTACGGCTGGGCGATCTCGGCGACGCCGGGCGGCAACCTGAGCATCGACTCGGCACCGACCGCGGCGACGATCGGCTCGATCGAGCCGATCGACATCAGCTGGGCCGGTGCGGCGTCCGGGGCATGGCACCTCGGAGCCGTATCTCATACCGGCGACGCAGGCTTGATGGGCCTGACGCTGGTGGAGGTCGACAACCGCTAGCCCGGTCTCGAGAAAAACTCGTCAATTGACGATGGGGTGCTCCGCGAGGAGCACCCCACTTTTTCTCGATCGGTCGCAGCTCAGGTCCCGGCCCGGGGATCGGCCACCGGGCCGGCGGGCGGGGCAGGTCGGGCGCAGTAGAAGGGACCGCGTCGGCCATCCCCGTGATACGCGTATTCCCGTCCCTGTGCCCCGAGCAAGATCCGGTATCCGTCCACCGGTACCTGGCGATACTGCATGCCAGGCTGCGGACACCCGAGGCTGGCATCCGGCCAGGTGACCTGCTCGAATCCCAGCACCTCGATCGCCGAACGCTCGAGCGACAGGCGCTCGGTCAGATCCGCAACGGCTTTTTCCACCAGCTGGTCCACGAGCCCCTCCCCGCCTGCGCGGGCCGGCAACGCGAGGCCCGCAAGCAGCATGGCCAGCAGGGCTGCACGCGCAGATCCGGAATTCATGCCTGCAGCTTACGCGCTTTCGGTTCATGCGGATGCGCGGCGGCGGAGGTCCGACTAGCTTCGATCTGATCAGTCCAGCTGAAAGGGGGGTCGGAAATGAGCGAGCAGGGACGACCCGGGGCGATGCCGCCGCCGGTTGCGGCGATCCGGGACTGTGGCTACGCGATCTGGGCCAGCGAGGACGTCTCGCCGGATTTCCGGGCGCTGTTCGATCCCGACCGGATCCCGGTCAAGGGCATCCGCAGCGTCCGGGTCTGGGGCCTGCAGGTGGACGACGAGCGCGAGCTGCCGGGCCACGAGCGCACGACGATCCCGGACGAGGAACTGTGGGAGGTGAACCTGGTGGCCAGCGACGGGTCCTGCTACGAGGTCGAATCGCGGCTCTTGAAGGCGGCGCCGGGCTGAGTCCGAGCCGATCGATGTCCGCCTGCCCGAAGGCCGTGTCGGTGGTAGCATCCCATCGGCAAGAGGAACACGCGCATGGTCAGCGAACTACGTGACATTCGCGACTTCCTGGCCCGGCATCCGCCGTTCGCGGCGCTTCCAGCGAAGGTCCTGGACGAACTTCCCCGCCTGTTCTCGGTACGCTATCTGAGGCGCGGCAGCCGTTTCCCGCCGCAGGATGGGGACACGCCCGGGCTGCTGATGCTGCGCAAGGGTGCGGTCGAGCTGCGCGACGGGATGGGCGTGCTGCACGGGAAGCTGGCCGAGGGCGACAGCTACGACGCGGCGGTCGAAGGGGAGAGCTGTCCGGACGATAGCCGCGTCGTCGAGGACTCGCTGGTCTACGTGTTGCCGGCAAGGTCGCTCGAGCAGCTGCGTCGCGCCAATCCCGAGTTCGGTGCCGATTTCGAGCGCTCGCTGAACGAGCGACTGCTGCGCGCACGCGACGCGGTGCACGTTACGCCACCGGTCGGCGGCAATCTGATGCGGCTGACGGTCGGCGATCTCCTGGCCAGGGACCCGGTCACTGCGCGGCCGGACTCGACGGTCGGCGAGGCCGCGGAACTGATGACTCGCGAGCGCGTGTCCTCGCTGCTGGTCGTCGAGGGCGGCCGGCTTACGGGAATTCTCACTGATCGGGACCTGCGTTCCCGTTGCGTCGCGCAGGCACGCGATTCGGCCGCGAGACTCGAAGAAGTGATGACGCCGGACCCGCACACGATATCCGGCTCCGCCTCGGCGTTCGAGGCGCTACTCGCTATGAGCCGCCTGCGCGTCCATCATCTGCCGGTCGTCGACGACGGACGGCTGGCGGGCCTGGTCTCGACCCAGGACCTGCTCCGGGCGCAGAGCTCGAACCCGCTCTACCTGGCGGACCGCATCGGGCGCTTTCGCTCGGTGGACGAACTCAAGGAAGCCTCCGTCCAGACGCGCGAGCTGCAGCTGCAACTGGTGGCTGCGCACGCGACCGCCACACAGCTCGGGCAGGCTGTCACCACCGTCGCAGACGCGCTGACGCGCCGGCTGATCGAGCTGGCGATCGAACGGCTCGGCGAGCCACCGGTCCCGTTCGTCTGGATTGCGACCGGCAGCCAGGGGCGCAGCGAGCTTACGCTGCATTCCGACCAGGACAACTCGATGATCCTGGACGATCGCTATGATCCGAAGCGGCACGCCGACTACTACGAGTCGCTGGCGAGGTTCGTCAATGACGGGCTCGACGCTTGTGGATATGCAAACTGCCCGGGCGAGGTGATGGCGTCGAATCCACGCTGGCGCCAGCCGCTCGATTCGTGGAGGGGGTATTTCTCGCAGTGGCTCGAGCATACGGACCACAAGGCCGCGACGCTGGCCGCGAACTTCTTCGACATGCGCGGCGTATGGGGAGAGGACTCGCTGCGCGGACGGCTGATGGCCGACGTGCTGCAGCGCTGTCCGGAAGAAGAGGTCTTCCTTGCCTACATGGCGGCGCACGCACTTGCGAACCGGCCACCGCTCGGTTTTTTTCGCGGCTTCGTACTGGTGCGATCCGGCGAGCACGAGGGTACCGTGGATCTCAAGATGCACGGACTGCTGCCGATCGTGGACCTGGCCAGGGTGTTTGCGTTGCGGGCCGGCGTCGGGGCGGTCGCAACGCTGCAACGTCTCGCGAAGGCGGCCGGCACCGGTTGCCTGAGCCCTGAGGGTGCCGAAGGCCTGCAGGCCGCGTTCGAGTTCCTATGGACGCTTCGGGCCCGGCACCAGGCGGGACAGCTGCGTCGCGGCGAGCCGATCGACAACTACGTGGCACCGGACGCGCTGACACCTATCGAGCGCCGGCATCTGAAGGATGCGTTCACCGCGATAGCACGCATGCACGAAGCGGTTCGCAGCACGCATGGCGATCGCCTGCCGCTGTGAGCCTGCGAACGCTGCTGCCGCTCGAATTTCGACGCCGGCGCCGGGCCCGGCGGGCTCCGGATGGTCCGCTGCGCCGGCTGTACCAGGCGCCCTTGCCGTCGTCCGGGACGAACTGGCGGGACGTGGACTATGTTGCGGTGGACCTCGAGACGACCGGCCGTGACCCGGCGGCCGATGAGATCGTCAGCGCCGGCTGGGTGGAGCTGCACGGTGCCGTGATACAGCTCGGGACCGCGCGCCGGCGGCTGGTGCGCCCCTCGCGGGCGATGCCTGAGCGCAGCGCCGTGATCCACGCCATCACCGACGATGAGGCCGCGGGTGGCGAGTCGATCGAGTCGGTACTCGCCGAAATGCTGGAGGCCTTGGCCGGAAGGGTCCTGGTCGCGCACTACACTCCGACCGAGCTCGGCTTCCTTGATGCCGCCTGCCGCCGCTGCTTCGGCGTTGGACTGCTGGTTCCTGCCGTCGATACGCTGCAGCTCGCCAGGCAGTGCTTCGAACGACGCGCCCGGCAACCCGCGCGGGGCGAGCTTCGCCTCGACGCGCTGCGCGAGCATTACGGGCTGCCGCCGCATGCGATACACGATGCGCTCGGCGATGCGCTGGCGGCCGCGGAGCTGTTCCTGGCCCAGGCCGAGGAACTGGCCGCCGGGGGCAGCCTGCGCCTCGGGAGCCTGCTTGCGACTGTCTGAGAACCTGCGAATTCTTCGGAGAGGGACGCCACGATGATCATCGATGCCTGGGCACAGCACCCGACCGAGCGCCACCTGTCGCATCCGATGTTCGAGTCGCTGCGCCGCTGGACGCGGGCGGATGGCGGCCTGCTAGCCGGGGACTGGCCGGTCGGGCTCACGCTGCAGGCCATGGACGAGGGTGGAGTGAGCCGCAGCCTGATCTGTGCCTGGGTGGGCCCACGGGGTGAGCTGATCTCGAACGACGAGGTGGCAGGATTTGTCCGGGAGGCGCCGGATCGGCTGGTCGGGATCGGCTCGGTGGACATCTCGCGTCCGCGGTCTGCGGTCCGTGAGCTGCGCCGCACGGCGCGGGAACTGGGGTTCAAGGGGCTGCGGGTGCTGCCCTGGCTTTGGGAGCTGCCGCCGACTGATCGTCGCTTCTACCCGGTGCTGAGCGAGTGCTGCGAGCTGGGCATTCCCTTTTGCACGCAGGTAGGTCACACCGGACCGCTGATGCCCTCAGAGGTCGGACGTCCGATTCCCTACATCGACCAGCTCGCCATCGATTTTCCAGAACTCGTGATCGTCTGCGGCCATGTCGGCTATCCGTGGACCGCGGAGATGATCGCGGTCGCGACGAAGCATCCGAACGTCTATATCGATACGTCCGCGTACACGGCCAGGCGCTATCCGGCGGAACTCGTCGATTACCTGAAGGCGCACGGACGCGACAAGGTGCTGTTCGGCAGCAACTGGCCGATGATCGCGCCTCGCAAGGCGCTGGAGGGCCTGGAGGCACTCGGACTCGACGAACCAACGCGCGAGGCGTTCCTGTCGGGCAACGCCTCGCGCGTCTACGGGCTGGCCGCCTGAGACGACGCTCCGGCTACTGGATCTGTCCCCGAATCTCGCCGAGGCGGTAATCGCCGGGGCCGGAGTTCGGCGGCTCCTTGCCGTCGTTGGTGTGGATGTTGCAGTAAGTGTTTCCGGCGCGCATTTCCTCGACGAGGTCCGACAGCGGCGCGCCGGTGAGCGGACCGGTCAGTTCGCTGCTGGTGATCGTGCCTTGGGCGAGCACGCCGTTGAACGAGCCTGTTTTCGCCCCGCCGCCGCGCGGGAACAGCTTCGCGACCAGCGGGCCGTTGGCGGTGGGCGGGCCGAGGTGCAGGTCCGCGGACGCCGCGTTGATCAGGTCCTTCACGGCCAACTTGTAACTCAGTGTCTTGCCGTCGGGGCTCAGCGTCAGCTCGAGCTCTCCGGTGGCATTCGTTACCACCGGCTCGGGCACGTGGGCTGCGCCGGTCAGCGTTGCGCGGAACGTGGTTTGCTGGGCGTGCAGCGTCAGTGCGCCCAGCGAGAGGGTCGCCGTCGCCAGCACCAGCGCGATGTTTCGGATCTTCGACATGACGTCTCCAGTCGCGGGTTTCGAGTTGGGACCACAGCGGGTCGTATGGAGACCATCAAATAGGACCAGGCCGGCTCGAGGCAAATACGTAGTTACTCTGAGCCGCTCGCGGAAGTCCCGGTTTCCACGCTCCGGGCGCCTCGACCCGTGCGGCGGCGCTCAGGCGTCGAGGCGGCTGCGCAGCCCGGCGATCTCGGCGCGTCGTCCGGCCACGACGGGGTCCGACTCCGGGTCGAAGCCCCGATCCGCGAGGCGTCGCTTGCGGATCGCCAGTTCGTTCTGGGCGCGGACGATCGCCTCGGCCGCGGCCCGGTTGCGGCCGTCGATGCGCCGGGTACGGTAGCGGCGATCGGCAATCACGCCCTGGTATTCCTGCTCCGTGATCGACCGGCCGAGCTCAGAGCGCAGTTCCTCGACGATGACCTCGCGCTCCCACTGCCCGCTGCGGCGGATGACCCAGGCCAGCAGCAGCACGAAGGGCAGGAAG
>DATIRA010000014.1:0-3130 GCA_035470225.1 Steroidobacteraceae bacterium
GGCACCCGCTCGCGGGCCCGCTCGACCCGGTCGAGGCTGGCGCGGTGCATTTCCGAGAGGAGACCCATGGGTAGTACTTGGAAGTGACCAGGGACTAGGGACTAGGGGCTCGCCGCCCTGAGCTTCTTGACACGATCCGCGACCCGCTGGTCACTACCCGCTTCCTCCGAATTCCCTCAGCCTCTCCAGCATGCGCGCCGCATCGCCCTGCTCGATCGCCGCCTGCGACTCCGCCACGCCGGCAGCCAGGCTCGCGACGGCCCCGACCAGTTCCAGCGCCAGCGCGGCGTTCAAGACCACCGCATCGCGGTGCGGCCCCCGGTCCCGGCCCTCGAACACGTCGCGCAGCGCTGCGGCATTGTGCGCTGCGTCGCCGCCGGCGAGGTCGGACGCGCTGCAGCGATTCATGCCCAGCTCGCGTGCGTCGCGCTGTTCGTGCTCGACCTGCCCGGGCCTTATGTCATAGAGCTCGAAGGGGCCCACTGGGGTCGCTTCGTCCCAGCCCGGCTCGCCATGAATGACGAACGCGCGCTGGATCGGCATGCCGGCCAGTGTCTCGGCCATCAGCTTCGCCGCCTCGGAACTGTAGGCGCCGATCAGGCTGAAGGGGGGTTCTGCCGGATTCGTCAGCGGTCCGAGCAGGTTGAACACGGTGCGTACCCCCAGCGCCCGGCGCACCGGCGCGACGTTCTTCATCGCCGGGTGGTAGTGCGGCGCGAACAGGAAAGTGAAGCCGGTGGCGGCGAGACAGTCGCCTGCACGCGCCTGGTCCAGCGGCAGCGACAGCCCCAGGCACTCGAGCAGGTCGGCGCTGCCCGAACGACTCGATACCGAGCGGTTGCCGTGCTTGACCACGCTGACACCCATCGCAGCCACCAGCAATGCGGCCGCGGTGGAGAGATTGAAGCTGCCCGAGGCATCGCCGCCGGTGCCCACGATGTCCACGGCCGGGGGACCGGCCGGCAGATGGGGCCTGGTCGCGAGACCGCGCATCGCCCGCGCGAAGCCGCGCAGCTCGGGCGGCGCGACGCCTTTCGAGCGCAGCGCCGCGAGCAGCGCGCCCGCCATCGCCGGATCCAGCGAGGCGTCGGTCAGCGCCACCAGCAGCTCGGCGGCTTCCGGCTCGCCCAGGTCCTCGCCGCACAGCAGCCGCTCCAATGTCCTCGGCAGATCCATCAGCTGCTCGCTCCCGGGTCCCGGCGGCCGACCTCGAACCGCAGGAAGTTCTCCATCAGTCTCGGCCCCTCCGGCGTCAGGATGCTTTCCGGGTGAAACTGCACGCCCTCGACGACCAGTTCCCGGTGTCGCACACCCATGATCTCGCCGCGGTCGGTCAGCGCAGAGACTTCGAGCACATCCGGCAGCGACTCACGTCGCGCGATCAGCGAGTGGTAGCGACCGGCCTCGAACGGCTCGGGCAGCCCCGCGAAGACGCCGCGGTCGTCGTGCCGTACCGCGGATACCTTGCCGTGCATCAGCCGCTCGGCCCGGACGATCTCCCCACCGAAAACCTCGACCAGCGACTGGTGTCCGAGGCAGACTCCGAGCACCGGGATGCTGCCGGCGAAAGCCCTGACCATCTCCATCGAGACCCCCGCGTCCTGCGGCGTACCCGGTCCCGGCGAGATGCAGAGGTGTGTCGGCTCGAGGGCGACGGCCTGATCGACTGTGATTGCGTCGTTGCGGTGCACCAGCACGTCGGCGCCGAGCACCAGGAAAGCCTGCACCAGGTTGTAGGTGAAGCTGTCATAGTTGTCGATCAGCAGCAGGCGGGGCGTGCGCATCACAAGCCCTCCCGCGCGAGCTCCATCGCGCGCCTGAGCACCGCACTCTTGGCCAGTACCTCGCGGTACTCGTTCTGCGGGATGCTGTCAGCGACGATCCCGGCACCGGCCTGGAAGCTGTAGCTCTCGCCGTCGAAAACCAGCGTGCGGATCGCGATCGCCTGGTCCATGTCGCCACCATGGCCGAAGTAGCCCACGGTGCCACCATAGAACCCGCGCCGCACCGGCTCGAGCTCGTCGATGATCTCCATCGCGCGCACCTTCGGGGCGCCGACCAGCGTTCCCGCCGGGAACGCCGCGGCGAACAGGTCGAACGCGTCCCTGCCATGTGCAAGCCGTCCCTTGACGCCGCTGACGATGTGCATCACGTGACTGTAGCGCTCGATCGAGCGGTAGGGCTCGACCCGCACCGAACCCGCTGCGGCGACCCGGCCGAGGTCGTTGCGAGCGAGGTCCACCAGCATCACGTGCTCCGAGTTCTCCTTCGGATCCGCGAGCAGTTCCTCGGCCAGCGCGAGATCCTGCTCCGGGTCCGCGCCCCGGGGTCGCGTGCCGGCGATCGGGCGCATCTGCGCCTCGCCGCCCTGCAGCTTCACGAGCGCCTCGGGCGAGGACCCCACCACGACACGCCGTCCGAGCTCGCAGTAGTACATGTACGGCGAGGGATTCAGCAGGCGCAGCGCGCGATAGACCTCGAAGGGATCGAGGTCGCAGCGGCCCGAGAAGTTGACCGAGAGGACGAGCTGATAGACGTCGCCGGCGGCGATGTATTCCTTGCTGCGCGCGACGCGTTCGAGGAACCCGGCCTCGGTGAGGCTGGGCTCGGGCTCGCCGAAACTCGCGGCCCACGCGGGTCCCGGCAGGCCGCCCCTGAGGGCACGGATCACTTCCCGCCGCAGGCTCTGGCGCTCGTGCTCGTTGCCGGCGTGCAGCAGCGCGGCGCGGCGCGTCAGGTGGTCGAAGACCAGTAGCGAGCGCGGCGCAAGGTAATGCGCGTCCGGGCAGTCGTCCACGCG
This sequence comes from Steroidobacteraceae bacterium, assembly GCA_035470225.1. Lineage (GTDB taxonomy): Bacteria > Pseudomonadota > Gammaproteobacteria > Steroidobacterales > Steroidobacteraceae > DATIRA01. Next base: position 2,801 of record DATIRA010000014.1, read on the forward strand.
GCGCGCGTGTGACGGCAGCCGCTCGAAGTAGCGCACGAGGTCGTAGCTCGCGACGCCGACCAGTCCGCCGAGCAGCGGGAACCCGCCACGGTCCGGCGTGGGTCTCGGCGCCGCGGCCAGCGCGCGCCGCAACGCGGCCAGCAGTTGCTGCTGGTCCGCCGGTCGGGGCAGTCGCTCGTCTCCGACGGACAGGCCGTCCGTGTCGAGCCGGAACTCGAGGCAGTCGCCGAACCCGATGAAGGAATAGCGCGCGAGCCGCTCGCCGCCCTCGACGCTCTCCAGCAGGAACCGCGGCCGGAAGGGCTTCAGCTTCAGGTAGGCCGACACCGG
>DATIRA010000015.1:0-12447 GCA_035470225.1 Steroidobacteraceae bacterium
CAAGGTAGGGCAGCAGCTTCTCGCGCGGCTTCACCCGGTCCACCTTGTTGACCAGCAGCAGGATCGGTCGGCCCGCCTGCCTGAGCTCGGCGAGTGCCTGCTCGTCCTCTTCGGTCCAGCGCAGCGCCTCGACGATGAACAGGTTCACGTCGGAGTCCGCCAGCGAGGCGAGTGCCATGCGGTTCATGAACCGGTTCAGCGCGCGCGGCTGACGGGCATGCAGTCCCGGCAGGTCCACGAGGACGATCTGCAGTCCCGGACGGTTCAGGACTCCGTGCAGTCGGGTACGGGTCGTCTGCGGCTTCGGGCTGACGATGCTGAGCTTGCGCCCCAACAGCGCATTGAGCAGCGTGGATTTGCCGACGTTGGGGCGACCGACCAGCGCCGCAAAACCGCAGCGGGCCTGCTCCGCCTCACTCCCGGTCGGGGTGACATCGCCGTTCATCGCAGATCCTCGTCGGCTACGATCCGCTCCAGCATCAGCCCGGCGGCCGCCTGCTCGGCGCGCCGGCGACTCGAGCCCTCGCCCGCGGTCCGCAGGCCGAGCTCGGCCACCGCGCAGCTTGCCACGAACCATTGTTCATGTGGCTCCCCGGTGACGTCGTCGACGGAGTAGACGGGTAGTGCGAGGCCACGTGCCTGCAGGATCTCCTGCAGCCGCGTCTTGGAGTCCTTCAGGGCCGCCGCCTCCGGCAGCCGTTCGAGCTGGCCCGACATCAGTCCTTCGATGACGGTCCTGGCGGGCTCGATGCCTCCATCGAGAAATATGGCACCGAACACCGCCTCGAGCGCATCGGCCAGTATCGAACTCCTGCGAAAGCCACCACTTTTCAGTTCGCCACTACCGAGCCTGAGCTGGTCTCCGAGGCCCAGCCGGACTGCCGCCTCGGCCAGGAATCGTCCGCTCACCAGTGCCGAGCGATAGCGGCTCAGGTCGCCCTCCGGCGCTTCCGGAAACGCCCGGAACACGAGGTCGGCAACTGCGAAATTCAGCACCGCGTCACCCAGGAACTCGAGGCGTTCGTAATTGGCCGTCGCCGCGCTGCGGTGAGTCAGCGCGGCATCGAGCAGGGCCGGGTCCCGGAAACGGTAGCCCAGCCGCTCAGCGGCCCATTCCTCGATCGCGAGCAACTCCGCTTACTGCGGGATGACCACGGTCTTGTCGAACTTGGTGGTCAGATAGACGTTGTAGAGGAACTGCTTCTCGACCTCGTAGGCCGCCCTGACCTGGTAGCCTTCGTTGACCTTCTTGATCACGACTTCCTTCCAGCCGATGCCCTTGATGTCCTCGACGTCCCAGAAGCGCTCGAGCGAGTTGCGGATCAGCTGCGGGTTCGTATCGATCGCCGAGTGCTCGTCGCGCACCTGCTCCAGTGCTCGTGCAACCTCGGTGTACTCGAGATAGACCGGCGTCAGGATGATCCCCGCGTAGAGCGCGGCGCCCAGGATCAGCAGGATCGTGACGAGCCCCAGGAAGGTCATGCCACGCTGACGGTGCATCATGCTCGGCCTCCGGTTGATTTCAGTGGATCGCATCGCCGATGCGGCTCCAGATGGGTGCATGCGGGAGGTTCCAGTTCAGCCAGATCCGCACGGCCTTGCCGACGACGTTGTCGGCAGGCACGAACCCCACCTCTGGGAAGCGGCTGTCCCGGCTGTTGTCGCGGTTGTCGCCCATGAAGAAGTAGTGTCCTGCCGGAACGATGGCCTCGTAATCATAAGACGGCCTCTCGGGTATATAGAGCGTGCGATGCGTCACGTTTCCCAGCGTTTCGAGCCCGATCTTGGCCCCGGTATGCCCGAATCCCTCGTACACGCCATCAAGCTGCACCGGCAGCTTCTCGCCGTTGATCCAGACCTGCTTCTGCCGGACCAGCACGTGGTCGCCGGGCAGTCCGACCAGGCGCTTTATGTAGTTGGTCGCTGGATCGGCAGGCAGGCGGAACACGACGACGTCGCCACGCTCTGGGGACCCCAGATCGACGATCTCGGTGTTAAGCACCGGCAGTCGGAGGCCGTAGGTGAACTTGTTGACGAAGATGAAGTCGCCATCGAGCAGCGTCGGCATCATCGAATCCGACGGAATCCGGAACGGCTCGAACAGGAACGAACGGATCAGCAACACGACGAGGATGATCGGGAAGAACGAGCGGGCATACTCGACCAGCACCGGCTCGGCGGCGGAAGCCGAGGCGGCGGAGGCGGCAGTCACGGCCCGTTCGCGGCGCGGACGCAGGTACCAGGCGTCGACGGCCCAGATCAGACCGGTCACGAACGTCGCGACAACCAGCACAAAAGAGAAGTCGAAAACCAAGCTTCACCTCGCAGATCGGCGCGCAGTATTCAGGATTTCCCGCAACGCATCAATGCCTTGTCGCAGCTGCCACGGCGGCCTCAATCCTTGCGCCCCACCTGCAGCACGGCGAGGAAGGCCTCCTGTGGAATCTCAACCTGGCCGAGCTGCTTCATGCGCTTCTTGCCTTCTTTCTGCTTCTCCAGCAGCTTCCGCTTGCGGGTGATGTCGCCGCCGTAGCACTTGGCGGTGACGTTCTTGCGCAGTGCCTTGACGGTCGCCCGAGCGATGACGTTCGTTCCGATAGCGGCCTGGATCGCCACCTCGAACATCTGTCGCGGGATCAGCTCCTGCATCTTGTCGACCAGCTCGCGACCGCGCTGATAGGCGCTCTCGCGATGCGTGATGATCGAGAGCGCATCCACGCGATCACCGTTGATCAGGATGTCGAGCTTTACGAGCGGCGCCGCCTGGAACCGGGCGAACTCGTAGTCGAACGAAGCGTAACCGCGACTGACCGACTTCAGGCGATCGAAGAAGTCCAGCACCACCTCCGCCAGCGGCAGCTCCCACTGCATCGAGACCTGGCTGCCAAGGTACTGCAGCTTCTTCTGCACGCCGCGCTTCTCCAGACACAGCTTCATCACCGCGCCGACGTGATCCGGGGGCAGCAGAATGTTGGCAACGATGATCGGCTCCCGAAGTTCCGTCACCTTGTCCAGCGGCGGCAGCTTGGCCGGATTGTCGACGTAGACGGTCTCGCCCTCGCTGGTGAGCACCTCGTAGATCACGGTCGGCGCGCTGGTCACGAGGTCGAGCTCGTATTCGCGCTCGAGCCGCTCCTGCACGATGTCCATGTGCAGCAGTCCGAGGAAGCCGCAGCGGAAGCCGAAGCCGAGTGCGGTCGACACCTCGGGCTCGAAGTGCAGTGCGGAATCATTGAGCTTGAGCTTCTGCAGCGCGTCCCGGAACGCTTCGTAGTCGTCGGACCGGACCGGGAACAGTCCGGCGAACACGCGTGGCTTGATCTGCTTGAAGCCCGGCAGCGGAGCGGCGCAGTGCCTCGCGTCCGCCGTGATCGTGTCGCCGACCGGTGCGCCGTCGATTTCCTTGATGCCTGCGATCACGAAGCCGACCTCGCCGGTCTCGAGGCGGTCCGTGGTCACCGGCTTCGGCGTGAATCGGCCGAGCTTGTCGACCTGGTGCGTACGACCCGTCGACCAGACCCGGATCTTCTGACCCGTCCTGAGCGAGCCGTTCACGACCCGGACCAGCGACACCACGCCAACGTAATTGTCGAACCAGGAATCGATGATCAAGGCCTGCAGCGGGCCCTCGGGGTCCCCGCTCGGTGCCGGGATGCGCGCGATCAGCGTCTCGAGCACCTCCTCGACGTTCTGTCCGGTCTTCGCGCTGACCCTTACCGCGTCACTGGCCTCGATGCCGATGATCTCCTCGATCTCCTGGATCACCTTTTCCGGCTCCGCGGACGGCAGGTCGATCTTGTTCAGCACCGGGACCACTTCCAGCCCCTGGTCGATGGCCGTATAGCAGTTCGCGACGCTCTGGGCCTCGACACCCTGCGCGGCGTCGACGACGAGCAGTGCTCCCTCGCAGGCCGCAAGCGAGCGTGACACCTCGTAGGAGAAGTCGACGTGGCCCGGCGTGTCGATCAGGTTCAGCTGGTAGGTCTCGCCGTCGCGCGCCAGATAGCGGAGCGAGACGGCCTGCGCCTTGATCGTGATCCCCCGCTCCCGCTCGAGGTCCATCGAATCGAGCACCTGCTGTTGCATTTCCCGGTCGGCCAGACCGCCACAGATCTGGATGAACCTGTCCGCCAGCGTCGACTTGCCGTGGTCCACGTGGGCGATGATCGAGAAGTTGCGGATCCGTTTCATGGCTGACACCGGCGTCCGGCAGGGCCGGCGGGCAAAGGGCGCGGATTATAGCTTGTGCGCGGCAACCGCCTTGCCCGGGTCGAGCACGCCCTCGCAGACCGGCCGACCGTCGACCTCGAGCACCGGCACGCGCAAGCCGTAACGCAGCGCCAGCTCCGGATCGGTATCGACGTCCACGATCCGCACCTGTTCGAAGGCCGGTCCCAGCTCCAGCGAAAGATCGAGCAGGAACTGGTCACAAAGGTGACAGCCCTCGCGGACCATGACCACGAGTTCACCGGGCCGGGTCGACGAGCCGGGATCGCTCACGGGGCCAGACGCCTCGCGCGCAGCCTCGGTTGCCAGCGCCGGAGCAGCCTGCGCGACGCCAGCATCCCGAGCCCGAAGCCGCCTACGGCGAGCAGCGCGGCCGCGGCCTCGCCAGCCGGTGTGATCCAGCGCGCGAGCACGGCGCCGGACACCGTCCCGAGCAGCGGCGGCAGGTAGCTTGCGAGGGCACCCGCAATGAGCGCGCGACCGTCCATCGCGAGCAGCAGCGTGTCGCCCGGCTCAGCATCGACCGGCGCCTCGCTCCGCTCCAGCTCGAGTCCGCGAGCCGCCGGCGGGCGGAACAGCCTGAAGGCGCACAGGCAGGCGCCGCCGCAGGGGCTCTGGCGGCCGCAGGCCAGCTTCAGCCTGCCCCCGCGCCGCTCCACGACCCGCGCGAGGGTTTCCATCGGTCAGCGGCCTGCGTCCAGCGGCGGCGCGCCGGTCTCCGGCACGACCGAGCTCGCGATGTTGCGCACCGTGTTTTGCGGAACCTCGCCCACCGCGGTGACCACGTGTCCCTGCACGGTCGTCGTATATGCGTTCGCGGAGCCGAGCGTCGCAAGCTCACGAGGAATCGGACCCGATGGGGGACCGGGCTCGATGAACACCGACACCGACGCGAGGCCGTCCGAGAGAATCAGGTGCGGCACCGGCACGGGCACTCCCGGCAGCGTCTGGAAACGCGATGCCACGAGCCGGAATCCCGGTGGTGCCTGCCGGACACGCCAGCCAGCCACTGCGGCCACCCTCACGTTGCCTCGCCGGCCCGTCCGGATCCACTGGTAGCCGGTCGCATCCACCGAGGGCTCTACCGCGGACGCCGGGATGTGCGCCGGCATCTCCAGCCGGGTGAACTGGATCTGCTCGATCACCCTGCCGTCACCGTCGAGGACCGCTGAGCGCAACGGCATCGCGGTATCCTCGGCCAGCCACAGCCGGTAGCCGTAGCGATACTGATCGCGCGGACGAACGTCCACGATCCGTACCTCGTTGCCGAGGACCCGGTGCCCGGGCCGGGCCTCGAGCTCATACAGCAGTTCGAGCTCTGGTCCCGGGGCCGGAACCGCCTTCAGCAACGAGCCGTCCTCCTTGCGCGGCTCGACCAGCACGACTCGACGGTCGGGGAGGTAGGCGTGGACCTCCTCCGGCGTTCTTACGAGTTCCCGCCCGCTGCCATCCAGCGAAACCAGGCGCTCGACGCTGCGGCCGTCCTCGACCCGGTGCAGAATCCGCATCGCCTCGGACTGCTCGCCCGCGCTGTGCGTGAACAGGCCGTCGTAGTTGCGTGTAGCGAGCGACTCGGTCATCCGCTCCAGCCAGACGCGCGGCGAATCCGCGGCCTGCAGGGCCGGCACGATGGCCATGCCGAGCGCGGCCACGAGCACCCGCGCGTGGCGCAGCGCCATTCAGCGGGCCTCTGAAAACTCGTAGGAAACGCGTGTGATGCCTGGATCGTTCGCTAGCACGCCGGTCCAGACATTGCGTCGTCCGATGGGGGTGGAGTACTCGCCGTGCGCGACCAGGTAGGCGGCCATGCGCTGGCTCCTTGCCAGCGTCGGGCTGGCCGCACCCGTCGCCTCGACGTCGGCCGCGACTGGAGCGGGCGGCTCGACGGATCGCGCCTGCTGCAATTGCTCGCCCTGCTCGGGCACCAGCAGCAGCACTGCGGCGAACAGCGTGCCGGCGGCGACGGCGGCGCCGATCATCGGCGTGGCGCGGCGCCTGCGCGACGACGGCGCAACGGCCGAGGCAGACGGCGCAGCGGAAACACCGGCCGCGACCGCCGAGCTGACCCGCTCTGCGAAGCCGGCGCTCGCCAGCGCTCCGCCCGGCGCCCGCAGCACCTCGCCGACCAGCGCGTAGCGCCCGAAAGCGAGTCGCAGCGCGGCATCTCGCTCCAGCCGGCGCACCAGCAGGTTCATTTCGTTCTGGGGCAGCTCGCCATCGAGCAGGGCCGATATTTGTTCTTTGATCTGATCTGTCATCTTGTGACTCAGTCGAGCAATGGTTTGAGGTTGCGGTCAACGGCCTCACGCGCCCTGAAGATCCGCGATCGGACGGTACCCACGGGGCAGTCCATTGCGGTGGCGATTTCCTCGTAGCTCAGGCCCTCGACCTCGCGCAGCAGGATGGCCGTGCGCAGGTCCTCGGGCAGTTCCTGGATGGCCCGCTCCACGGTCTGCTGGATCTCGTCGGACAGCGCGACGGCCTCGGGCGTGTCGACGTGGCGCAGACGCGACTGCACTGACGCCTGCTCGTGCTCCCCGAGATCGGCCTCGTAATCGAGCGGACGTCTCTGCCGGGAGGCCATCGCGTTCCGGGCGGTGTTCACTGCGATCCTGTACAGCCACGTGTAGAACGCACTATCGCCCCGGAACGAACCCAGTGCCCGGTAGGCCTTCACAAAGGCTTCCTGTGCCACGTCCTCGGCCTCGGCAGGATCCCTGAGTAAGCGCGCCACAAGCTTGATGACCCGGTGTTGATACCTGAGCACGAGCAGGTCGAACGCCGATCGTTCGCCCTGCTGAGCCCGCTTGACGAGTTCGAGGTCGGTCTTCTCCAGGCCGGATCCCGGCCGCGAATCGTCGCCACGCTCATCGTGCGACTCTGTAGACCCGTCAGGCGGCGGAAAGTTCGGCATGCCGTGCATGGACTCCGGTTCGCTCAGGCCGCCCGTCCGGGCCGCTCCAGCGTCGCAAAGAGCCGCCGCAGGTAAAGGCCCAACCGCCGCCGCGAACCGGGCCCGATGTCGAGCGGCGTGAGCCAGATCGTCTCGCGGCGGCCGTGCCGCTCGAGGTCGAGCAGGATCGTCGGGCCGAGCAGGCGCGTACCCCGCCCCAGGCGGCATTCGGTCCGGCGCCCATCCGCAAGCAGCGCCTCGCAGCTGCCGGGGCCGCGAAACAGCAGCGCCCGGATGCGCCGACGCGCCAGGTGGCCGGCTGCGAGCAGCAGCGCGGCGGCCAGAATGCCGGGGCCCGCAGGCAGGTCCGGGTAGCGCGCGATCACGACCTCGCCGAACACGCCGCAGGCGATGCAGAGCGATGCGCCGAGCCGCTCGGACAGCAGCCTGCCGGGAAGCTCAATCTGGACAGCCTCGGATGCGGGCCACGACATCTGCGATGGAATCCCCTGGAGCCGGCTCCCGACCGAGAAGATAACCGAACAGCTGCGGATCCGGCAGTTCGAGTAACTGCTCGAAGGCCTCACGTTCCCTTTCCGGAGCGCGAGGGTATTCATTCGCCAGGTAGCGCAGCAGCAGTGCGTCCAGCTCGCGCATCCCGCGCCGGCACTGCCAGCGCAGTCGCCGCGAGTGCTCGGGCGTCGACGGCCGGGGCCGGGGCCCGCCAGGCCCTGTCTGGTCAGCGTTCAGTGCTGTCTCTCGGCGATCATCTTCTTGATCTCGGCGATCGCGCGAGCCGGGTTGAGGTCCTTCGGGCAGGCTTCCGTGCAGTTCATGATCGTGTGACATCGATACAGCCTGAACGGGTCCTCGAGGTCGTCGAGTCGCTCCCCGGTCGCCTCGTCACGGGTATCGATGATCCATCGGTAGGCCGCGAGCAGCGCCGCCGGACCAAGATAGCGGTCGGAGTTCCACCAGTAGGACGGGCAACTGGTCGAGCAACACGCGCAGAGGATGCAGGCGGACGGCTGATCGACCAGCGACTGGTCCTGCTTGGACTGCAGGCGCTCGCGGTCCGGCGGCGCCGGCGTTCGGGTCTGCAGCCACGGCTTGATCGAGGCGTACTGGGCGTAGAAGTCCGTCAGGTCCGGCACGAGGTCCTTGACGACCGGCATGTGCGGCAGCGGGTAGATCCTCACCGGGCCGCGGATCTCTTCGGTGGCCTTGGTGCAGGCGAGCGTGTTCACACCGTCGATGTTCATCGCGCAGGAGCCGCAGATTCCCTCGCGACAGGAACGTCGGAACGTCAGCGTCGGGTCGATCTCGTTCTTGATCTTGATCAGCGCGTCCAGGACCATCGGACCGCAGCGATCCATGTCCACTTCGTACGCATCGATGCGTGGGTTCTCGCCCGAATCCGGGTCGAAGCGATAGATGCGGAAACTGCGAGTGTTCTTCGCGCCGTCGGGCGCGGCGTGGCTCTTGCCGGCACGGACCCTGGAGTTCTCGGGAAGTCTGAATTGAGGCATGGCGGTCTCGCGTGGTCGGTGGCTGGAACCCGGTGCTGCCGGAGATCCTTAATAGGTGCGCGCCTTGGGCGGTATCGGATCGACGTCCCGGGTCAGCGTGTCGAGGTGGACGGGACGGTATTCGATCCGCACGCCACCGTCCGCATCCACCCAGGCCAGCGTGTGCTTGAGCCAGTTCTGGTCGTCCCGGTCCTTGAAGTCCTCTCGCGCATGCGCACCGCGGCTCTCCTTGCGGTTGGCCGCGGAACGCATCGTCACCAGCGCCTGCCCGAGCAGGTTGTCGAGTTCCAAAGTCTCGATCAGGTCCGTGTTCCAGACGAGCGACCGGTCCTCGACACAGACCTCTCCAAAGCTCGCGAACACAGCGTCCAGCTTGCGGACGCCCTCCTCCAGCGACTCGCCGGCACGGAACACGGCGGCGTGGTTCTGCATCACCTTCTGCATGTCGAGCCGAATGTCGGCGGTTCGTCGCGGACCCCGCGCATTGCGCAGCCGGTCCAGACGCTCGACGGCCGTCGCACCCGCATCCTTGCCGAGCGGACGCTGCCTGCCCCCCGCCACGACCGTCGCGGCGCAGTGCCGCCCGGCCTCGCGCCCGAACACCACGAGGTCCAGCAGCGAGTTCGAGCCGAGGCGGTTGGCGCCGTGCACCGATACGCAGGCGGCCTCGCCGATCGCCATCAGCCCAGGCACGACGGTATCGGGACTGCCATCGCTGAGCGTGACCACCTCCCCGTGCACGTTGCAGGGGATGCCGCCCATGTTGTAGTGGACGGTCGGCAGCACCGGGATCGGCTCCCTGGTGACGTCGGTGCCCGCGAAGATCCGCGCGGTCTCCGCGATGCCGGGCAGGCGCTCCTTGATCACTTCGGCGCCGAGGTGCTCGAGGTGCAGGTGTATGTGGTCCTTGCCCGTTCCGACGCCGCGGCCCTCGCGGATCTCGATCGTCATCGCGCGGCTGACCACGTCGCGTGATGCGAGGTCCTTGGCGTTCGGCGCATAGCGCTCCATGAATCTCTCGCCCGTCGAGTTCGTCAGGTAGCCGCCCTCGCCACGGACGCCTTCCGTGATCAGGCAACCCGCGCCGTAGATTCCGGTGGGGTGGAACTGCACGAACTCCATGTCCTGCAACGGCAGGCCGGCCCGCAGCACCATGCCGCCGCCATCGCCGGTGCAGGTGTGCGCGGACGTGCAGGAGAAATAGGCGCGGCCGTAACCGCCCGTGGCCAGGATAGTCTTCTGGGCACGGAACCGGTGCAGCGAGCCGTCTGACATGTCGAGCGCGACGACACCACGGCACTCGCCGTCCTCCATGATCAGGTCGATCGCGAAATACTCGATGAAGAAACGCGCCTGGTGACGCAGCGACTGCTGGTACAGCGTGTGCAGCATCGCGTGCCCGGTCCGGTCCGCCGCCGCACAGGTGCGCTGTGCTATGCCCTTGCCGTAATGCGTCGTCATGCCGCCGAAGGGCCGCTGGTAGATGCGCCCGTCCTCGGTGCGTGAAAACGGCACGCCGTAGTGCTCCAGCTCGATGACGGCGGCCGGCGCCTCCTTGCACATGAACTCGATCGCGTCCTGGTCACCCAGCCAGTCCGACCCCTTGATCGTGTCGTAGAAATGGAAGCGCCAGTCGTCCTCGCCCATGTTCGCGAGCGCCGCGCTGATGCCACCCTGGGCGGCAACGGTGTGACTGCGCGTCGGGAAGACCTTGCTGAGGCAGGCCGTGCTGAGGCCCGCCTCGGCGAGCCCGAGCGTGGCCCGGAGCCCGGCGCCGCCCGCGCCAACCACGACCACGTCATAGCTGTGGTCGGTGAACGAATAGGCCGTCATCTTTAGCCTCCGATTGCCACGCGCAGCACGGCCAGCACGCCGACGACCGCGGCAAGCACGAGCGCGAACTTGAGCCCGACGAGCACCGCGACGCGCGCGCTACGTGTGCCGACGTAATCCTCGACCACGACCTGCAGGCCGAGCAGTGCGTGATAGGCCAACGTCACGACCAGCAGCACGGCGAGCGCCGAGTTCAGCGGCCGGCCGAGCCAGGCGGCAACAGTGCCGTGGTCTGCACCGCCCACGGTACCGAGCGAGAAAATGAACCACAGGCCGAGAATCAGCAGCGCGACGGCAGACACGCGCTGGGCGTACCAGTGCGAGGCGCCTTCCTTGGCCGAGCCCAGGCCGAGGGCCCGTGCCAGCGGGCTACGCAGGCTCATGTTCCACCCCCGAGTCCGTGCCGCAGCACCAGCCAGAAACCGATACCGAGCAGCACGGTGCCGATGACCACCGCCCTCGCGCTGGCACGCGCCCGAACCTTGTCGAAGCCGTGGCCGAGGTCGAAGAACAGGTGCCTCACGCCGTTCAGCAGGTGATAGCAGAAGCTGAGCAGCACCCCGACCAGCACCAGCAAGCCGAGCGGAGAGCCGAGCCGCTCGGTGGCTAGCCGGTAGGACTCAGGTCCGCCTGCGATGGCCGCGAGCCAGTACACCAGCAGCAGGAATCCCAGGCTGAGCAGCACGCCGGTGATCCGGTGCAGGATCGACAGTGTGTTTGTGTACTGCCAGCGATAATGCAGGAACGGTGACAGGGGCCGCTCACGCTGCGACATGCGCAATTTCCTCCGGTCCAGCCGCTAGAAATCGATGCACCGGCCGCCCTTCTCCCAGTCCCCGAAGCGGGTCGGCTCCGGACCCTCGCGACCTCCGATCTCGCGCGGCCTCGGTGCTTGCCGTGGCTCGCGCGCTGCGCGCTCAGCGGGCTCGGACCGATCCTGGGCGTCGGCTTGCTCTTCTTGCGGTGCATTCATGACGTAACCCTGTAAGTCTGCCAGAACGGACGCCGCTTCACCACATTGAAACTAAAGGCAATTCCGGCGCCGAACCAACGGAACCGAGTCTGTGTAGGATGCATTGCCCCGTCCGGGCCTTTGCGTCGCACAGAGGCCGCAATCGACAACAGAGGAAATCATGCATCGGACCGTGGAACCCGTGCCATTGCCGCAACTCGGCGTCGTCCGTTTCGCCGGTCCGCAGGCCGCGGATTTTCTGCAGGGCCAGCTGACCAACGACGTCAGACAGCTCGCCGACGGTCGCACCCAGCTTGCCGCCTGCAACACACCGCAGGGCCGCGTGATCGCATTGCTCCGGCTGCGGCAACAGGATTCCGTCATCGACGCACTGGTGCCCTCGGAGCTGGCGGATCGCCTCGCGACCCATCTGCGGCGCTACGTGCTGAGAGCGAAAGTCGCGATCGAGATTCCGACCGGAATGCTCTGCGCACTGCTACCCCCGGGCTCGGCCGAACTGCCGGACGCCGTCCGCTTCAGCTATTCGCCGACCCGGACGGTCGCCGCCACCAGCGTCGAGGCATGGAAAGCCGCGGGCCTCCCCGAGCCGCCGCAGCAGGACGCCGGGAAGGCCGACGCATGGATCGCGGCAGACATCGCCGAAGGCCTGCCGCAGATCTTCGCCGCCTCCAGCGAGTCCTACACCGCCCAGATGCTGAATCTCGACCTGCTCGACGCCATCAGCTTCTCGAAGGGCTGTTATACCGGACAGGAAATCGTGGCCCGAACACAGCACCTCGGGCGAATCAAGCGACGCACGCTGCGTTACCGGCTCGACGGCATGCCGGTTCCTGCGATCGGGGACGCGCTGCTGCGCGACGGCGCGAAACTCGGGGAGGTCCTGATGGCCGCCCCGGTGTCGGGCGGGGTCGAAATGCTCGCCGTCGTGAGCCTCGAGGCGCTTGGCCACGAGCTCGACACAGCCGATGGACGACGGGCCGTGCCGCTGGACA
>DATIRA010000016.1:0-8378 GCA_035470225.1 Steroidobacteraceae bacterium
GGCGATCGGTATCACCGCCGTATGCCGAATCGCGCCGCCGGAAAAGACGGCGATGTCCGTCGTGCCACCGCCGATGTCCACCAGGCACACGCCGAGTTCCTTCTCATCCTCTGCCAGCACCGCATAACTCGACGCGAGCTGCTCGAGCACGATGTCCTCGACCTCTAGCCCGCATCGTTGCACGCACTTGACGATGTTCTGCGCAGCGCTTTCCGCCCCGGTCACGATATGCACCTTGGCTTCGAGACGGACGCCCGACATGCCGATCGGTTCGCGTATCCCTTCCTGCGCATCGATGATGAATTCCTGCGGCAGGATGTGGAGGATCTTCTGGTCCGCGGGTATAGCGACCGCGCGCGCCGCGTCGATGACGCGCTCGACGTCGCCCGCGGTCACTTCCTTCTCGCGGATGGCGACGATGCCGTGCGAGTTCAGGCTGCGCACGTGGCTGCCCGCGATCCCGGCGAACACCGAGTGGATCTCGCAGCCGGCCATGAGCTCGGCCTCCTCCACGGCGCGCTGAATCGACTGCACCGTCGAGTCGATGTTGACGACCACGCCCTTCTTCAGGCCGCGCGACGGGTGCGAGCCCAGGCCCACGACCTCGATCTTGCCGTCGGCCGCCAGCTCGCCGACGATCGCGACCACCTTCGAGGTGCCGATGTCGAGGCCGACGATCAGGTTGCGTTCTGTTTTCCTAGCCATCGGGCATCGCATCCTGTGTCGGCGCGACGGCGACGGCTGAACGGGCGTTCCAGCCGACGCTGAACCCGTTCGTGTATCGCATGTCCACGTGTCTGATCTCCGCACTGCGCTTCGCAACCATCGGGCTGGCGAGGCGTATGAATCTCTCGAGGCGTTCGTGCACCGCCTGCCGGCCGAGCCGCACGATCAGGCCATTGTCGAGGTCGAGCTCCCAGGCGCCGCGCTCGTTGAGCCGCACGCCGCTCAACCTCAGGCCGACCTCCAGCAGGCGCCCCTGCGCATCGAGGTACAGTTGCGCGACGTTGCCCTCGCTGCCCTCCGGGCCCTCGAGCCGCGGCAGCTCGGGCGGCACGTAGCGGGCGTCGCGTATGAACAGGTCGCCCCGCGTGTTCAGCAGCCCCGCCTCGTTCCAGCGGGCCGCGGCGACCTGCTCGGTGACCCGCACGTTGATCGCGTCCGGCCACTGCCGGTGCACCACTGCACGGTCCACCCATTCCAGCGCCTCGATACCCTCGCGAACGGCATCGAGGTCCACCGAGGCGAGTCCGCCGCCGATCGTGCGGGAGACGACCGCCTCGACCTCCGGCGGCGAGACGCGCTGGAAGGGACCGTCCACGACGACGCGTCGCACGGGGCGGTCCACCGCGTAGAGCAGGCCCACCGCGAACGCTGCGCAGCCCGCGAGCACGACCACGGTCGCGCCGATCGCGCGCCAGTTGACCTGCGCGAACCACGCGACGCCCTCGCCGCGCGGCTTGCGGCGGTTTCGCCTGCCAAATGGCAGCCTCATTGCCGCCCCCCGTTCGCGCCAGGCGCGCAGAGGCTCGTCTCGAGCACGCGCCAGACCAGCTCGTCGAAGCCGATGCCGCGCTCCCGCGCCGCCTTCGGGACCAATGAATGGCTGGTCATGCCGGGCGCGGTGTTCACCTCGAGCAGCCAGGGTCGGCCGGAGCGGTCGCGCATGAAGTCCACCCGGCCCCAGCCGCGGCAGTCGAGCGCGAAGAAGGCCGCCAACGCGAGGCTGCCGAGTTCCTGCTCGGCCGCGCCGGAGAGCCCGGGACACAGGTACTGCGTGTCCTCGGCGACGTACTTGGCGTGGTAGTCGTAGTACTCGCCCGCCGGCACGATGCGGATCGAGGGCAGGGCCTCGTTGCCGAGCACGGCGACCGTGTACTCCTCGCCCTGCACGAGCTGCTCGACCAGCAGCGGCCCCTCGTAGCGCACCGCGAGCTCGACCGCGGCCGGCAGGTCGGCATCCTTGAAGCAGCGGCTCACGCCGACGCTCGAGCCCTCGCAGGCGGGCTTGACGATCACGGGCAGCCCGATCTTGTGGGCGGCCGCGAGCACGTCGTCGCCGCGCTCGAGGCTCACGTAGCCGGGCGTCGGCAGGCCGAGCGAGACCCAGACCTGCTTGCTGCGCGTCTTGTCCATCGACAGCGCCGAGCCGAGCACGCCGGAACCGGTGTACGGAACGCCGAAAGCCTCGAGCAGGCCCTGCACGACGCCGTCCTCGCCACCGCCGCGGTTGCCGTGCAGGATGGTGAACACGCGGTCGAAACCCGGGCCGCCCGGCGCCGCGAGCCCGCGAGCCAGCTCGGCGATGCCGTCCACCGCGACCGCCTGCACGCCGCGCGTGAGCAGCGCCTCGAGCACGTTCCGCCCGGAATCCAGCGAGACCTCGCGCTCCGAGGACGTGCCGCCCATCAGCACCGCGACGCGGCCGAACTCGCGCGGATCGGTTACACGCGGAGCGCTCATCGGCGTTCTCCTGCCGGGCTGGCCCCGGCCGCAGCGGGCAGCGCGGTGACGAGTTCCTGGGCGACTGCGCCGATGTTGCCCGCGCCCATCGTCAGCACCACGTCGCCGTCGCGGACGAGCTCCGCGAGCACGGCCGGAAGTTCCTCCATGCCGGCCAGCAGCACTGGTTCCACGCGGCCTCGCGAGCGCACCGCCCGGCAAAGCGCCTTCGCGTCGGCGCCGGCGATCGGTGCCTCACCGGCCGGATAGACCTCGGATACGACCAGCACGTCGGCGTCGGAGAGTACCCGTGCGAAGTCGTCGAGCAGGTCGCGGGTGCGCGTGTAGCGGTGCGGCTGGAAGACAAGCACGACGCGCCGGTCCGGCCAGCCCTGGCGCACCGCATCGAGCGTCGCGGCCACCTCGGTCGGGTGATGGCCGTAGTCGTCGACCAGCGTGACGTTGCCCGAAGCGATGCGGATCTCGCCGAGCGTCTGCAGGCGGCGATCGATGCCTTGGAAACCCTCGAGCGCACGCTGGATCGCGGCGTCGGAAACCTCGAGCTCGGTGCCCACCGCAATCGCTGCGAGCGCGTTCAGCACGTTGTGCCGGCCGGGCAGGCTCAGCATCACCGGCAACGGCTCGTCCACGCCCGGGCGGACCACGTCGAAGCGCGTGCCGCCGGGCCCCCGCTCGAGGTTCACGGCACGCACGTCGGCCGGCTGCTCGATGCCGTAGGTCACGTACGGACGGGCGATCCGCGGCAGCAGGCTCGCGGCCGCGGGGTCGTCGCTGCAGACGACTGCGAGCCCGTAGAAGGGCAGGTTGTGCAGGAACTCGACGAAGCTGGACTTCAGGTGCTCGAAGTCACCGCCGTGGGTGCCGAGATGGTCCGCGTCGACGTTGGTGACGATCGCGATCATCGGCTGCAGGTGCATGAACGAGGCATCGCTCTCGTCGGCCTCGGCAACCAGGTAACGGCCCGCGCCGAGCCGCGCGTGCGAGGCTGCGCTCTTCAGCCGGCCGCCGATCACGAAGGTCGGGTCGGCCCCGCCCTCGGCCAGCACGCTCGCGACCAGGCTGGTCGTGGTCGTCTTGCCGTGCGTACCGGCCACCGCGATCGAGTAACGGAACCGCATCAGCTCGCCGAGCATTTCCGCGCGCTGCACGACGGGCACACGCTCGGCCACCGCATGGGCGAGCTCCGGATTCGCCGCGTCGATCGCGCTGGAGACCACGACGACGTCGGCGCCCGTGACGTTCTCCGCACGATGCCCGATCAACACGCGCGCGCCCAGCGACTCGAGGTGACGGGTCGTGGCGCTCGCCTTGATGTCCGAGCCCTGCACCGCATAGCCGAGGTTCAGCAGCACCTCGGCGATGCCGCTCATCCCGGTCCCGCCGATGCCGACGAAGTGGATCGTGTGGATGCGGCGCATGCGGTCGCTCATGCGGCGGCTCCTGCAGCGGCGACGCAGGCGTCGGCCAGCCGCTCGTCGGCGTCGGTGATCGCGGTGCCCCGCGCGGCCTCGGCCATCTCGAGCAGCCTGGGGCGACCCGCCTCGAGCAGCCCGCGCAGCATCGCGGCCAGCGACACCGGCGTCAGCCGGCTCTCGGGCAGCAGCAGCGCCGCGCCGACCGAGACCACGTACTCGGCGTTGCGCGTCTGGTGGTCGTCCACTGCGGCCGGGAACGGCACCAGGATCGCCGGGACGCCGGCCGCGCCGAGCTCGGCGACCGTCAGCGCGCCGGCCCGACATACCGCGAGGTCGCACCAGGCATAGGCGCTCGCCATATCGTCGATGAACGGGCGGACATCCGCCTGCAGGCCCCGGCTCTGGTAGCCGCGCAGCGTGTCGGCGAGCCCGCGCTCTCCGGTCTGGTGGATCACCTCGGGTCGCAGTTCCGCCGGCAGCTCGGCGAGCGCTGCCGGCAGCACCGCATTGAGGCGCGCCGCGCCCTGGCTACCGCCGAACACGAGCAGCCGGACCTTGCCCTGGCGGCCGGCGTAGCGCCGCGCGGGCGGCGCGACCGCGACGATCTCGGGCCGCACCGGGTTGCCGACGCGCTCGGCCGCCGTGCGCGGACCGAAGCTGCCCGGGAATCCCTCGAGCACGCGGTCCGCGAGCTTCGCGAGGAACCGGTTGGTCATGCCGGCGATGGCGTTCTGCTCGTGCACGACCAGCGGCCTGCGAAGCAGCCAGGCCGCGAGCCCGCCCGGGCCGGACGCGAAGCCGCCCGCGCCGAGCACGACGGCCGGCTCGTGCCTGCGCAGGGCCCGCAGCGCCTGCAGCACGGCCGCCGCGAGCCGGAACGGCGCGGCGAGCAGCGTCGAGAATCCCTTGCCGCGCAGGCCGCCGACATTCAGCCATTCGACCGGGATGCCCTCGGCCGGCACGAGGCGCGCCTCGATGCCGCGCCTGGTACCCAGCCACACGATCTCGAAGCCGCGGCGCCGCAGCACGCGCGCCGTGGCGAGCGCCGGGAAGACGTGTCCGCCCGTGCCGCCGGCCATGATCATCGCGACCCGGCCGCTCATCGACGACGCACCTCGCGCGCGATCGCCGAGCGTCCCGACAGACGGACCTCGTGACCGATCCGCAACAGCACGCCCAGCCAGCCGAGCGTGACCAGCATGCTGCTGCCGCCGTAGCTGACGAGCGGCAGCGTCAGGCCCTTGGTGGGCAGCAGTCCCGTCGCGACGCCGATGTTCACGAACGACTGCAGCCCCAACCAGACGCCAATCGCCGCGGCCAGGTAGGACTGGAACGGCATCGCGGCCCGCCAGGCCTCGCGGGACAGCGCGAGCGCGCGGCCGACCAGCAGCGCGAACAACGCCACGACGACGAACACGCCGACGAAGCCGAGCTCCTCCGCGAGCACCGCGAATACGAAGTCGGTGTGCGCCTCGGGCAGGTAGAAGAGCTTCTGCACGCTCGAGCCGAGACCCACGCCGAACCACTCGCCGCGCCCGATCGCGATCAGCGACTGCACGAGCTGGAAGCCGCTGTCGAACGGGTCGTCCCAGGGATCACGGAAGGCCGTGAGCCTGCGCAACCGGTACGGCGACGTGACGGCCAGCGCGCCGAGCGCGGCGATGCCGAGCACGACCGGCGCGAGCAGATGGTGCAGCCGGGCACCGGCGCGGAACAGCACGTTCAGACCCGTCGCGACCAGCACCGTCGCGGCGCCGAAGTCCGGCTCCGCGAGCAGCAGCACCGCGGCTGCGCCGAGCACCGCGACCGGCTTCATGAAGCCGGCGAAGTCGCCGCGCAGGTCCTCAGCCTTGCGCACCGCATAGCTCGCCACGTAGGTCAGCAGCATCACCCGGGCGAGCTCGGAGACCTGGAAGTTCATGAAGCCGAGCCGTATCCAGCGGCGGCTGCCATTGACCTCGTAGCCGATGCCCGGAACCAGCACCAGCACGAGCAGCACGAACGCGCCGCCGAGCAGGTACATCGCGTAACGTTCCCAGACCCGTGTCGGCACGGAGAGTCCCACCAGCGCACCCAGGAGCCCGATGCCGACATAGACCAGCTGGCGCTGGAACAGCAGGAACGGCCGACCCGTGTCGTGGTCGGAGATGCCGATCGACGCCGAGGCCACCATGACGAGACCGATCAGCAGCAGAGCGGCCACCGGCCCGATCACCCAGGGGTCGAGCTGGAAGCGGCCGGGACGGCCCGTCGAGCGTGCGAAGGCTGCGGCGGCGCTGGTGCTCATCGAGCGAGACCCCTGACCGCGGCGGCGAACTCATCGCCCCGCTCCGTGTAGTCGCGGTACATGTCCAGGCTCGCGCAGGCCGGCGAGAGCAGCACCGTGTCGCCGGGCTCGGCCGCATCACGCGCAGCGGCGACCGCGGCGCGCATGTCCGTTGCGCCGAGCGTCGCGCAGACGTCTTGGAGCGCCTCGGCCAGCCGTGGCGCGTCGCGACCGATCAGCACGGCCAGCCGGACCTTGCCGCGGCAGGCCTCGCGCAGCTCTGCGAAGTCCTGGCCCTTGCCGTCGCCGCCGGCGATCAGCACCAGCGGGCCGGGCATGCCGGCGACCGCGGCGACCGTTGCGCCGACGTTGGTGCCCTTGGAATCGTTGACGAAGCTGACGCCGCCGATCTCCGCGACCCATTGCGATCGATGCGGCAGTCCGGCGAAATCGGCCAGCACGGTGAGCGCCGGGGCGCGCGGCAGTCCGAGCGCCTCGCCCATCGCGAGCGCGGCCATCGCGTTCGCGGCGTTGTGCAAACCCTTCAGCCGCATCGCGGCAAGCGGCAGCAGCGGCTCGCCGTGGCGCGTTATCGTCGGCTCCGGGTCCTGCGCGAGCCAGTAATCGGCCTGCGGATCGCGCAGGCTGAAGCTGATCAGCCGCTGCCCGTCGCGCGGCATGCCGCTCACCAGCGCATCGTCGGAATTGACCACCGCGACCCCGGCGCGGTCGTAGATCCGCGCCTTGCTGGCCGCGTAATCGGCCAGCGTCGCGTAGCGATCCATGTGGTCCGCAGTCACGTTCGTCACGACCGCCGCGGCCGCCGCGAGCGAGTGCGTGGTCTCGAGCTGGAAGCTCGAGAGCTCGAGCACATAGAGGTCCGGCAGTGGCGACTCGAGCAGGTCCAGCGCCGGTCGGCCGAGATTGCCGCCGGCGAGCGTGCTGCGCCCGGCCGCGGTTGCGAACTCGGCGATGAGCGTCGTGACCGTGCTCTTGCCGTTGGTGCCAGTGACGGCGGCGACCGGCGCGCACACCTCGCGCGCGAACAGCTCCACGTCGCCGATCAGCGGCAGGCCGCGAGCGAGCGCCTGCTGCGCGATCGGCTCGCCGAGCGAGAGCCCCGGCGAGATCACCACCTGCGCAACGTCATCGAGCAGCGAGGCGTCGAAAGCGCCGCAGCGCAGCTCGACGCCAGGCAGCTCGCTACGCAGTTCGGCAGCCGCGGGCGGATCGGCGCGCGAGTCCGCGACGCGCAGCGTGAACCCGCTGCGGCGCAGGTAGCGGGCCACAGACAGGCCGGTGCGGCCGAGGCCCAGCACCAGCGCGCGGCTGCCGGGCTCGATCGCGTCGAAAGTCGTGGCTGCGGTGCTCATCTGAGTTTCAGCGTCGCGAGCCCGACCAGCACCAGGATCACCGTGATGATCCAGAAGCGGACGATCACCTTCGGCTCGGCCCAGCCCTTCAGCTCGTAGTGGTGGTGGATCGGGGCCATCCTGAAGATCCGCTTGCCGCGGAGCTTGAACGAGCCCACCTGCAGGATGACGGAGACGGTCTCCATCACGAACACGCCGCCCATGATGAACAGCACGATTTCCTGGCGGACGATCACGGCGATCACGCCAAGCGCGGCGCCGAGCGCGAGCGCACCGATGTCGCCCATGAACACCTGCGCCGGATACGTGTTGAACCACCGGAAGCCGAGCCCGGCACCGACGATGCCGGCGCAGATCACCAGCACCTCGCCGGAGCCTGCGATGTACGGGATGCCGAGGTAGTTCGCGAATACGACGTTGCCCGAGGCATAGTCGAACACGCCGAGCGCGCCGGCGACCAGCACCGCGGGCATGATCGCGAGCCCGTCGAGCCCGTCGGTCAGGTTGACCGCGTTGCTCGAGCCGACGATCACGAAGTAGGCGAGCACGATGAAGAACGGCCCCAGCGGAATCACGAAGTCCTTGAAGAAGGGCACGTACAGCGTCGTCTCTGCCGGCGAGCGCGCCAGCACGTAGATCGCGATCGCGGCGCCGAGGCCGGCGACCGACTGCCAGAAGTACTTGTAGCGGGCGATCAGGCCGCGCGAGTCGCCGACCACGAGCTTCAGGTAGTCGTCCCAGAAGCCGATCAGCCCGAACGCGACCGTCACGCCGAGCACGATCCAGACGAAGCGGTTGGCCAGGTCCGCCCACAGCAGCGTCGCCGCGACGATCGCGACGAGGATCAGCGCCCCGCCCCTC
>DATIRA010000017.1:0-3305 GCA_035470225.1 Steroidobacteraceae bacterium
CGGAGGAGCCTGCTGACGAATTCATCGCGCGGATCAGCGACGAGCTGCGCGCGCTCGCCGACGAGCTGAACGCGGCGGGCTGGGCCTACTCGACCTATATCACGCCGGATACCGAGCTACTGAACGCGAAGGCCAGCGAGCGCTTCCTGGCCCATTACTCGACGGTCGTCGACGCGTCGAAGGGCTATCAGACCTCGGCTCTGGATCCGCGCACGGCGCGCGCATTCTCGCAGTTGCGGCTCGGCGTCGAGACGCCCGCGCCGAAAGACCCCGCCCGGCTCGCGGAGTTCACGCAGATCACGACCCGGCTCGAGGGCATGTACGGTGCCGGGAAGTACTGCCCGCAGGGCCCGGAGTCCTGCCGGTCGCTGAACGAGCTCGAGAGGACGCTGGCGGACAGCCGCGACTATGACGCGCTGACCGAGGCCTGGACGGGCTGGCATTCCGTCGCACGACCGATGCGAGCCGACTACGCGCGGCTGATCGAGCTCGCCAACGAGGGCGCACGCGACCTCGGCTACGAGGACATGAGCGTGCACTGGCGGGCCGGCTACGACATGAGTCCGCAGCAGTTCTCAGCCGAGACCGAGCGGCTGTGGAGCCAGGTCAAGCCGCTCTACGACCAGTTGCACTGCTATACACGCGGCAAACTCGCGCAGCAGTACGGCAACGACAAGGTGCCGGCCCGCCAACCGATCCCGGCGCAGCTGCTCGGCAACATGTGGTCGCAGCAGTGGGGCGAGATTTACGACCTGGTAGAGCCCTACCCGGGAGTCGCGGCGCCGGACCTCGACGCGGCGTTGAAGGAGCAGGGTTACGACGCCGTGAAGATGACCAGGTCGGCCGAGGACTTCTACACGTCGATCGGCTTTCCGGCGCTGCCGGAGTCGTTCTGGCAGCGCTCGATGCTGACCAAGCCCCGTGATCGGGACGTGGTCTGTCATGCGAGCGCCTGGCACATGGACGGCAAGGAGGACGTGCGCATCAAGATGTGCATCGAGCCCACGCAGGAGCAGCTGTTCACGATCTATCACGAGCTCGGTCACATCTATTACGACCTCTGGTACAAGGACCAGCCGATCCTGTTCCAGGCCGGTGCCCACGACGGCTTCCACGAGGCGATCGGCGACACGATCAACCTGTCCATGACGCCGGCTTATCTCACGAAGATCGGGCTCGCACCGGCCACGCCGCCGAGCCGCGAGGCGGTGGTGAACAACCAGATGCGACTCGCGCTCGACAAGATCGCGTTCCTGCCCTTCGGCAAGCTGATCGACGACTGGCGGTGGCAGGTCTTCTCCGGGAAGATCAGCCCGGCCGAGTACAACGCCTCATGGTGGAAGCTGCGCACCGCTTACCAGGGCGTCGCGCCGCCGGTCGCGCGCAGCGAGGTCGATTTCGACCCGGGGGCCAAGTACCACATCCCGGCGAACCGTCCCTACATGCGCTATTTCCTGGCGGACATCCTGCAGTTCCAGCTCCACAAGGCGCTTTGCGATGCAGCCGGCTTCACCGGTCCGCTGCACGAATGCTCCATCTACGGGAACCGCGAGGTTGGCGCTCGCTTCGGTGCGATGCTCGCGGCCGGCTCGAGCCAGCCCTGGCCAGACACGCTCGAGCGGCTGACCGGCACTCGGCAAATGGATGCCGCGGCCATCATCGAGTACTTCCAGCCGCTGATGAGCTACCTCGAGGAGCAGAACAAGGGCCAGCAGTGCGGCTGGTGACAGCTGGCAAAGGCACCGTCCTGGCCGGGGGCTGACGACGACCGCGTTCTTCGCGTGCAACGTGGCACCGCAACGGCGGGCCGGGAGTTGAGACGGCATGGTTGACAGCATTCCGCCGCAGATGACGGGCCGGGCGATCGCGCTGGCGATCGCTCTCGCGATGATCCTCGCGGCAGCGAACACCTACCTCGGGCTGTTCGCCGGCATGACGATCGCCTCCGCGATCCCGGCGGCCGTCGTGTCGATGGCGGTGCTGCGGTTCCTCGGCGGCGGCACGATCCTCGAGAACAACATCGTGCAGACAGGCGCTTCGGCGGGCTCGTCGATCGCCTCGGGAGTGATCTTCACGATTCCCGCGCTGGTGATCCTCGGGCACTGGCTGGACTTCGAGTACCTGTGGGTGCTTGCCATCGCCGGCCTCGGCGGCCTGCTCGGCGTGCTCTTCTCGGTGCCGCTCAGGCGGTCGCTGATCGTGGATCAGCAGCTGCCCTTTCCGGAGGGCAAGGCCGCGGCGGAAGTGCTCAAGGCCGGCGACAATCCCGAGCAGGGCGTCCGCGTCCTGGGACTCGCGGCGATAGGCGGCGGCCTCGCCAAGCTCGCGGCCGGCAGCGGGCTGCGGCTGATCCCGGATACCGCGGCGGCGGCCGGGTTCTGGGGCAAGGCGGTCGTCTATTTCGGCACCAATCTCTCGCCGGCGCTGCTCGGCGTCGGCTACATCGTCGGCCTCAACGTCGGTGTACTCGTGCTGATCGGCGGCATGATCTCCTGGAACATCGCGATCCCGATCTACAGCACCTGGTTCCTCGACGGCAACGCCGCGCTCGCTGAGAGCCTGGCCGGCGCCGACGCGGAGACCGTGGCTGGCGCGATCTGGTCGGCCCAGATCCGCTACCTCGGCGTCGGCGCGATGCTCGTCGGCGGCATCTGGGCGCTGATCTCGATACGCGGCTCACTGGTGTCCGGTATCCGCAGCGGCCTGGAGGCTGCGCGCGCCGGTGCCGGTCGCGTTATCGCCCACACCGAGCAGGACCTGCCGATGAAGTGGATCCTGCTCGGACTGGTGCTGTTCACGGTACCGCTGTGGCTGCTCTACCAGTCGATCGTCGGCCAGCTCTGGATCAGCCTGCCGATGACGCTGATCATGATAGTCGCCGGATTCCTGTTCACCTCGGTGTCGGCTTACATGGCGGGGCTCGTCGGATCCTCGAACAACCCGGTGTCCGGCATCACGATCGCGACGATCCTGTTCTCTGCGGTGGTGCTGCTGCTAATGATGGGACGCGATGCCGCGCTCGGGCCGGTGGCTGCGATCATGATCGGCGCGGTCGTGTGCTGCGCGGCCTGCATCGGCGGCGACAACCTGCAGGACCTCAAGTGCGGCTACATCGTCGGCGCGACCCCCTGGCGTCAGCAGGTGATGCTGGCGATCGGCGCGGCCTCGAGCGCGCTGGTGATGGCCCCGGTACTGAACCTGTTGCTGAAAGCCTATGGCATCGGCGTGCCCACGGCGGATCACCCGGACCCGCTGATCGCACCGCAGGCGACGCTGATGGCTTCCGTCGCGAAGGGAATCTTCGG
>DATIRA010000018.1:0-9046 GCA_035470225.1 Steroidobacteraceae bacterium
ATTCCGTGGCAGAGACAGACGTACATGCTGACCTCGAGGCCAAGCTTATCCAGGTGCTGAAACGAATGCAAACGATTCGCATTTAGGTATTTTCCGAAGCCCGTCGGGGTGCTCCACCTCCGGTGACCGGGCATGGTCGAACCCGCTTGAGTTGGACCGCATTTTCAGGTCGGCTGGCCGATCCGCCGACAGGAGATCCGCCGATGGCCCGCAGGATACTTACCCGCCTCGTCGTTCTTTCGCTGCTGACTGGCGCAGCTGTATGCGCGAACGCAGAGACGGGGCAGCAAGATGGCGAGTCAGCCCAGCCTGCCGAGGCGCCGAAGCCAGCGCAGTCGCAGACCCGGCATCAGGTCGAAATCGCCGGCAACAGGATCCGCTACACCGCGACGGCGGGCTGGTTGATCCTGGAGAGTGACGAGGACAAGCCGATCGCACGGTTCGGGTACACGGCCTACACGCTCGATGGCGTCAAGGACCGCTCGCGCCGACCCGTGATGTTCGCCTTCAATGGCGGTCCGGGCTCGTCTTCGATCTGGCTGCACATGGGCATCCTCGGTCCGCGCCGTGTCGTCGTGAACGACAACGGCTACGCGCCGCCTCCGCCCTCCGAGCGGGTCGGCAACGCCTACAGCGTGCTCGACGTCACGGATATCGTCATGATCGACCCGGTCGGAACGGGCTTCAGCAAGCCGCTCGGCGAGGCCAAGACCAGTGATTTCTGGGGCGTGGACCAGGACTTGAAGTCGGTCGGGCAGTTCATCAAGCGCTATGTCTCGGAGAACGATCGCTGGGCTTCGCCGAAGTACCTGCTCGGCGAGAGCTACGGTGGCATGCGCTCCGCCGGGCTGGCCTACCTGCTGCAGTCGCAGTACGGCATGAACCTGAACGGCGTCGTGCTGGTTTCTCCGTTCCTCAGCGCGGGCTCAGGCGTGGATGGCGCCGAGATCGACCTGCCGCACGTGCTGTACCTGCCCACGCTGGCGGCCACGGCCTGGTATCACGGCATCGTGTCTCCGCGACCCGCGTCGCTGGAGGCCTTCATGCGGGAAGTCGAGCGATTCGCCTACGAGGAATATGCGCCGGCGCTGCTGAAGGGCTACACGATCACGCCGGCGGAAAAGCAGGCGGTGGCGTCGCGACTGGCCGGCTACACCGGCACCAGCGCGGACTACTGGGACAAGGCCGACCTGCGCGTCAGCCATACCCAGTTCCTGCAGGAGTTGCAGCGCAACCGTCGCCTGATCACGGGTCGCATCGACTCGCGCTTCACCGGGCCGGCGGTGAACCCGCTGGCCGAGTCGATGGACTACGACCCGTTCTTCCCGGCGATCGCTCCGGCATTCACGTCGGCCTTCCTCGACTACCTGCACACCGAGCTCGAGTTCGGCAAGGACGAGGACTACAAGGTTTCGGCCTTCGGTATCGAGTGGGACTGGAAGCACAAGCCACCGGGCGGCAGCGGCTGGATGTCACCGGTGCCGAACACGGTGCCGGATCTGGCGATGGCGATGACGATGAATCCCGGACTGCAGGTGCTGGTGCAGCAGGGGTGGTACGACCTTGCGACGCCTCACCTGGCGATGAAGCACGACCTCGACCACCTCGACATCACGCCGCAGGCGCGCGAGCGGATCCGCGTCGAGTATTACGAGGCCGGGCACATGATGTACCTGCACGAGCCCTCGATGAAGAAGTATCGCGAGGACCTGGCCGGATTCATCCGCGATACGGACCGGCTCTGATTCCCTCCGCGTCTCCCCTCGCGCGCGAGCCCGAGCCGAGGCCGGGACAGTCCGGCAACGGCGCCTCGAGCAGCGCCTTGATTTCCGGGGGCGGCGACTCGGTCGGGGGACCGCCTGCGTCGAACACGACGCGCCAGCGGCCGTCCGGAGAACGTCGCCAGACGGAATTGAACGTGCCCCAACGGACGCGGGGCTCTCCATTCTGGTCCCGGGACTCCAGCCGGAACGGACCGCGGCTCAGCGCATAGTCCTCGGACGCCAGGACCTCGACGAAACGCGGCCGCCAGGCGATCCGTGGTCCGTCCTCGGCAAAAAACGGCGACCAGGCAGCGGCGATCGCCTCTGGACCGCGCAGCACCTCCTCACCTGCGAAGCGTGCGTCGGGATCGATCGCCGACTTGAACGCCGCGATGTCCTGCCGCTCGGCCGAAAGGCTGAATGCGATCTCGGCACAGCGGACGGCCTGTTCGGCGTCCGCCAGGGCCGGCACAGGTGCGAGCAGTATCAGCAACGACAGCGTGCGCATCGAATGCCCCTGCGATCAAGGGAATCCGGTGCATATTGCCGCCGACCGTGCACCGAGGCCAGCGCCAGGTTCGCACCGGTCAGCGCGCCTGCCGCGGATCAGCAGCCCTCTTTCTTCTTGCGGCGCGGCGCCGCGGGCACGACGGGGCCGGACGCGACCGGGGCCGCGAGCTTCGGCAGTTCGGCCGGGGCCGTCGCCGATGCGTCGGTTGCGGTTCGCGGCTGGCCGCCAAAGAACTTCGACAGCGCGGCGGTCTGTTCGAAACGCGCAATTTCCTGCGGACCGGCGTCGGTTGGGAGTGCCGGGTAGAGCACCTCGTCCACCCATCCGTCGAGCCCGCCGAGGAGCGTGTAGGACGCCCGGAAGCCGCGGGCCTGCATCAGCAGCCAGGCCTGGGCCGCGTGTATGCCTCCCTGCGAGTAGATCACGATCTTCTCGCTGGGCAGCAGCGGGTAGTCCTCGAGCCCGGGCAGCATGACGTTCTCGGCGCTCGGAATGTGGTACTCGGCGTAGTCGGCCGCGCTGCGCAGATCGAGCAGGCGATAATCGCTGCGGCCTTCGACGATCCAGGCCGCGAGCTCGGCCGGCGTCACGTGGTCCACTTCCTGCTCGACGATCAGCGCCAGCTGCTGCGTGTCGAGCCGCACGAAGGGTCCGCGTTGCGGCTGCGCGAAGACGGCGACGGCGCCCAGTGCAATGGCGAGCGCTGCGAGCTTGCGATTGATTGGCGGTGAACTCATCGGCCGGTCCCCGTCCTGCCCTCGATCCAGGTCGCCGCGGCAAAACCGCAGACCGCGATCAGCACGACAGCGAAAACGAGCATGCCCCAGGGCACGTTCAGCACCTCCGGCAGCGTCACCTGGCCCATCGCATCCGCGTTGACGAGTCCCTTGATTCGCGGAAAGACCTCGGCATACAGGATCGTTCCCGCGAATATCCCGAATGCGTACACCAGTGCGTCGAAGCGCCCGGTCGCGAGCGCCGCAACCGAAGTGCCCGGGCAGTAGCCACCGACGACGAAACCGATCCCGAGCACCAGGCCGCCGAGCAGTTGCGGGCCAAGGTGGGTCGGCACGAGGTAGACCTGGCTCAGGTCCAGGAAACCGATCCAGCCGAGGTAAGTGACGCCCAGCAAAGCAGTCACGATCGCCGTGAACATCACCTTGAACACCGACATGTCGTACAGGTAGAACTGCGCCGCCAGCTTGCGCGCGTTGCCGAAGCCTGCGCGTTCCAGGAAGAACCCAAAGCCGATGCCGATCACGAAGGCGAGTACCAGCGACATCTCGTCGCCGAACATTCCGTACTTGTAGAAGGGTGCGCTCATCGCCATTGCCACCTCATGAACCACGCCGCGGCATAGCCGCCGACGAACACCATGATCATGAAAGCCCAGCTGCCGACATTGAGCAGCGCGCCGCCGGTCAGCGCCTGCCCGCTGGTGCAACCGCGCGCCAGGTGCGCTCCGAAGGCCATGATGCCTCCGCCCGCGAACGCGCAGGCGAGCCGCAGCGCGGTCGGGGCGCGGGGTCCCTTCTCGACCGCGAACCCGACGCGGCCGGCAAGCAGGCCGGAGAGCAGCGCACCTGCCGCGACGCCGATCACCTCGAAGACAAGCCAGGCCTTGAGCGGGTGACTGCTGCCGTCGCCGATGTAGCCCTGGTAGTACTCGTTGGCCGCCGCATGCGCGGGCGCCGCCGAGTCGATCACCCAGCTCGCCGTCGAGCTGAATGCACCGGATGCGCCGAGGCCGCGGCCCATCAGCACGAAGGCGGCGAGCAGCACGAGCCCGAGGCCGATGCCCGCGAGATAGGGGTTCATGTAGGGGCGACCCTTGGTCGGTGTGACGATGCCGGGCCGGTCGGGGGCTGAGGACACGATTTTCTCCTCGTCGTCTGGTTCGTTGCGCGGTTCAGGGCGTCAGCCAGTGGCTGTACTGCCCGGCCGAGACGATCACGAAGCGCAGCGCGAGGCCGCCCGCCATCACCAGCAGCGGGGCGACGATCGTGTGCGCGATTCGGTGCGAGCTCATCAGCAGCTGGATCGCAAGCGGTAACACGATCCCCATCCCGACGACCAGCACCCAGAATGGCGCCGTGTACGGCCCGCCCAGCAACAATCCGGCAGCCTCGGCGTGCACCTCGGTCGAAGTGCTCAGGCCGATCAGGAACAGCGCGATCAGCGCCAGCTCCACGGCGAGAAAGACGTTGTCTGAGCGCAGCAGCAGCGACTGCTCGCGTGGATTGCTGGCGATCATGTGGGCGAAGGCCGCGCCGGTCGAGAGTCCCGAAACAAGGAACAGCGGGCCGAGCGCCGCGCTGGCCCAGAGCGGCCGTGCGCCCAGGCTGCTCAGCAGGATGCCGGTGTAGATACCGAGTCCGACGCCGAGCAGGATGCTGGCCATGCCCAGCGCGTTGCGCGCTGCCGGTGTCTTCAGGCGCTCCGCCAGGCGCGCGAGGCCGGGCCAGCGGCCGAGCAGGTCGCCCGGGATCGACAGCAGTGCCGCCAGCGCCAGCACCGGATACACCAGGATCAGGATCCAGCCGCCCCATGACATCGGCGAGGCGGGCTGGATCGTGAGGTACATGCGCCAGACGTACAACTTGTGCTCGAGGTCGAGGAACAGTGCGCCCATGCCGAGGCTGATCAGCACCAGGCTGATCCACGGCAGCACGTCACAGACGCAGGACTCGCCGGGCTTGCGATCCTGGCGCATCAGGTAGCCGGAGAGCACCATCGAGCCAGCCACCCAGCCACCGAGAAAAAGGTAAACCGGGATCTCCCAGCCCCAGACGTGCATCGCCGGATCGATCATCGGGTTCGCGCGCGTCGAGATCAGCTCGAGCATCGAATCACTCCAGGTAGAAGATGCGCGGACGAGTGCCGGCGTCGGGCTTGAGCACGAAATGCCGCCGCGAGGCGATCAGGCGACTCACCTCGGATTCGGGATCGTCGAGGTCGCCGAAGTACATGCTGTGCGTGGGACAAACCGCGACGCAGGCAGGCTCGAGACCCTGCTCGACACGGTGTATGCAGAACGTGCACTTGTCCGCATAGCCCTGCGGATGAATGAAGCGCGCACCGTAGGGACAGGATGCGAGACAGGCCTTGCAGCCGATGCACTTGTCGTGATCCACCAGGACCACGTTGCCGTAGTCATGCACATGGCTCGCTCCGGTCGGGCAGCAGCTGACACAGGGTGGCCGGTCGCAGTGATTGCAGCGTTCCGAGGTTATGGTCAGGCGCAGCGCGGGCATTTCGCCCTCCAGCCGCTGGTTGATCCAGTCGCGGCAGTGACCGTCGGGCACGTCGTTCTCGGTCTTGCAGGCGACGACACAGTCCATGCAGCCAACGCACTTGCGGGTGTCGATGACCATTCCGAGGCGCGTCATGACTCAGGCCTCCTGCTCGATGGTCACGAAGTTGACGTTGGTGCCGGTACCGCCCATCAGCGGGTCCACCGCGTAGCGGGTGATCAGCCGCGCGTCGCTCGCGCCCTTGCCGTAGGCGCTGCGCAGCCCCTTCGAGGTGTGACCGAAGCCGTGCACCATGAACACGCAGTCCGGGCGTATGGCTTCAGTGACGCGCGCCCTGATCCGGTTGCTGAGCACGCCGTCCTGGTTGCGCAGCCGCACGTAGTCGCCGCTCGCCAGACCCATGCGCCTGCCGACGCGCGCATTGATCCAGATCTCGTTCTCGGGCATCGCGTCGCGCAGGATCGGGTTGCTCTGCGTGCGGCTGAAGGAGTGGACTGGCGAGCGGCCGTAGAGCAGACGGAAGGACCCTGGCGGCCCGCTCTCGGGTCGCTTGTAGACGGGCACCGGATCGAAGCCGGCCTGCTGCAGCTGCGGCGAGAAGAACTCGATCTTTCCCGAAGGCGTGTAGAACTCGGGTGCCACGCCGTCCTCGAAATAAAGCGGGGCGGCCGGGCCGCGCAGCACACCCTTCTGCTTCATCTCCGCCAGGCTCGATCCGATGCCCTTGAGGCGGAAATCCAGGTATTCCTCGATGTGCTGCCACGGATAGTAGTCCTGCAGCCCGAGCTTCACGGCCAGTTGCCGCGCGATCCACCAGTTGGGCTTCTGGTCGTCCGGCGCCTCGACCACGGGTTGCCGCAGCGCCACGAAAGGCTCGCGGAACATCTCCACGTTCAGTTCGTCGTAGCGCTCGAGGTAGGTCGCCTCCGGCAGCACGATGTCGGCCCAGCCGGCGATCTCCGACGGAATCACGTCCGAGACCACCAGCAGGTCCAGGTTCTGGATTGCGCGGATCGTCTCGTCCTCGTTCGGCATCGCTTGCAGCAGGTTGGTCGCGTACACGAGCCAGCCCTTGACCGGGTAAGGCTTGCCGCTCAGCGTCGCCTCGCGGATGCCGGTCGTGATCGTCTCGCTCGCAAACGGATACCGGTGGTCCGGGTTGTCGACCTTGCCGCGCGCGGACTTCGGATAAGCAGGGTACGGGTAAGCCGGCACATCCATCATCGACGGGTAATAGAAACCGCCTTTTCGGCCCCAGCTGCCGAGCAACGCGTTCAGCAGCGCGATCGCGCGGCTGCGCTGCGCATCGTCGCCGTACCAGGTGGCGTGCCGGCCCGGATGCACCAGCGTCGCGGGCCGGTGACGGGCCATCTCCCGCGCGCTGTCGCGGATCAGCTTCGCCGGCACGCCGGTTTCCGGATAGGCCCACTCCGGCGTGTAGCTCGCGACGGCCGCCTCGAAGTGCTCGAAACCGAAGCCGTGCTGCGCGACGTAGTCGGCGTCGTAGAGCTCCTCGGTCACGATCACGTTGATCCAGGCGAGCAGCAGCGCGAGGTCCGTACCGGGCCTCACCGCCAGGTAATGCTTCGCCTTGCTGGCCGCGATCGAGAAGCGCGGGTCGGCGACGATGATCGAGCTGCCCTGCGCGATCGCCTCGGCGAATTCCTGCACCTGGGTGTTGTGCATGTTCTCGCCGAGGTGCGAGCCGAGCAGCACCAGGCAGCGGGCGTTGCGGATGTCGGTGCGTTCGGGCGAGCCGATGCCCTCGCCGAAAGTCAGCTCGAAGCCGACGTCGCGCGGGCCGCGGCACTGGGCGAAGGACGGCGCCGCGATGTTCGGCGAGCCGTAGGCCTTCAGCGTGTGCTTGAAGAAGGTGCCACCGATGCCATGGCTGAACAACGCCATCGCCTCCGGCCCGTGCTCGGCCTTGATCTTCAGCATGCGCTCGGCGACCTGGCCCAGCGCCTCGTCCCAGGTGACTTCAACCCACTTCTCCTCGCCACGCGTCGCGTGGCGAACGAGCGGTGCCCGCAGGCGATCCGGGTCGAAGTGCGCGCCGATGCCGCCGGTGCCCCGCGGGCAGAGCCGACCTCGCGAGAGCGGATCGTCGGGATGGCCCGTGACCTTCCAGAGCCGGCCGTCCCGGACGTGGG
This sequence comes from Steroidobacteraceae bacterium, assembly GCA_035470225.1. Taxonomy (GTDB): domain Bacteria; phylum Pseudomonadota; class Gammaproteobacteria; order Steroidobacterales; family Steroidobacteraceae; genus DATIRA01. The sequence goes on from DATIRA010000018.1 coordinate 7,682, forward strand.
CGAGGGCATTGCACTTCCAGAAGCAGATGTCGCAGAAAGTCGGTACTGAGCGGGTCTCTGCGGCCGTCTTCGGGGATGCCGCCACGACCCGGGCGCTGCGTGACAGGCCGCTCGCGGCGGCCGCAGCGGTTCCCAGGCCGGCGATCTTCAGGAAGCGTCGACGGGAGATCCGGTGGCTCAAGGCGCTGAAACCCGCTATATATTAGTAAAACCTAATACATACTAGCGGGTAGGATTGGTCGTCGCCTCCGCAGTTTCCGCAGTGCAACAATCTTGATTTTCGGTCCCGGATCAGGTCTCAGTCGACGACGTTGGGCGGGTCCCAGTCCTCGTCCCAGCCTTTCTCCGGAGCCGGGAATCGCACCAGCCATTCCTCGATCAGGCGGACGTGCTCGCGCTCCTCGCCGGCCATTTCCGCGGCCTCGGCCCGGATTTCGGCCGGCAGATCGGCGGCCGCGAATCGCTCGAAGAACTCGGCCGCGCGACGTTCATTGTGCCTTGCGAGCAGCAGGGCATGGTACGGCGTCATCAGGTAATGCAGGTCGCCGTAGTCCGTCGTTTCGGCACCCTCGGGTGTGGACCAGCGGAAGACCGCTGCATCGGGTGCCTGCTGCCAGCCCATGCGACCGGCGATCTGGTCTCGGTGCTTGCCTTCGATGCGGGACAGTTTCCCGAACAGTTCCGCGACCTCGCGGTTGTGATGCGACTCCATGATCTCGGCAAGCTCGGCGTAGCGCTCGGTGGCCTCGACCTCCATCGCCCAGGCGCAGGCCATGAATTCCTCGACCGTGCGTGGCAGCTGCTCGCGTCCGGCCTCCGGTCGCTTCTCGTTCATAGCGCGAACCTCGCTTCGAGTTCCTCGATCGGTCGCGGTGCGCTGGCATAACGCGCGCGGTAGGGCGGTCGGTGTCCCGAGTAAACGACACCGAGTCCGAAGCCGTTGTCGGCCAGCATCTGCCTCGCGGCCTCCGATGGGTCAGCCGTCTGCTCGAAGGCCGCTCGCCTGACGATCCGCTTCCACTGCGTCTGTTCCGGCCTGAACGTAATGCACGGCGAGAGCACCTCGACGAACGAGAAGCCCGGTGTCGAGATCGCCTGGATGATGATCTCGGCGAGCCCGTTCGGGTCCCCGCTGAAACCGCGGGCGATGAAGTTCGCGCCCGCGGCGAGCGCTATCGCGGTCGGCTGGAATTCGCTGAGACCGGTGCCCTGCGGAGTCAGCTTGGAATCCCAGTCCGACTCGGTCGTCGGCGAAGGCTGGCCCTTGGTCATGCCGTAGACGCGGTTGTCCATCACGATGTAGGTCATGTCGACGTTGCGGCGGCAGGCGTGCATGAAGTGATTGCCGCCGATCGAATAGCCGTC
>DATIRA010000019.1:0-5172 GCA_035470225.1 Steroidobacteraceae bacterium
TGCACGGCGGTGAGGATTCCGCGCAGGATGTTGGCCTCGTTCTCATCGAGCACCGCCCGGTTGAACAGCCGCCGCAGCCGGAGCATCAGGTGACCCGCGCCGGTCCGATCGCGGAAATCGATCTCCTCGAGGACCTGCTCGAGCTGTTCGAACAGCTTCTCCATCTCGGCCGCCGTCGCGAGCGGCACCTTCTGCTCGTCACCGGCGCCGGCCGACCGCGAGGCGATCAGGACCTCGTAGGCGAGCACCTGGACCGCCATCGCCAGGTTCAGCGAGGCATATTGCGGGCCGGTCGGGATCGTGACCAGCAGCTGGCATTGCTCGATTTCCTGGTTGGTCAGGCCGGACCGCTCGCTGCCGAACAGCAGCGCGACATTGCCGGTCGCCGCGGCCTGGCGGATCTCCACCGCTGCCTCCCGAGGCTCGAGCATCCGCCAGGCCATCTGGCGCGGTCTCGCCGTGGTACCGACCACCAGGCCGCAGTCGTCGACGGCCTCCCGCAGTTCGCTGCAGACGCGCGCCCGGCCGAGGATGTCGGTCGCGTTCGCAGCCATCGCGGTCGCCTCGGCAGCCGGGAACCTCTCCGGTGCCACCAGGTACAGGTCCTCGAGACCCATCGTCTTCATGGCGCGCGCGACCGAGCCGATGTTGCCCGGGTGCGAGGTACCGACGAGAACAATACGCACAGACATGCTCTGGTATTCTACCGGCCCGACGGCGGATCACTGCCGGAGCTCTTTGCCACGCGTAGCGGATCACCGCGAACCAGCCCTGATGCAGCCACTTCTCAACATCGCCGTTCGTGCCGCACGTCGAGCGGGAGACCTGATCGTGCGCAACGTGGACCGCGTTCCATCACTGGGCGTGCGATCCAAGAGCCGGAACGATTTCGTGTCGGAAATCGATCATCTGGCCGAGCGCGACATCATCGAGACGATCCGCCGCACGCATCCGGACCACGGCTTCCTCGGCGAGGAAAGCGGCCGCAGCGGGGGCGACGACTTCCTGTGGATAATCGACCCGCTCGATGGCACGACCAACTTCCTGCACGGCTTCCCCGTCTTCGCGGTATCGATCGCGGTACAGTGCCGGGGGCGCATGGAGCATGCCGTCGTCTACGACCCGATGCGCCAGGAACTGTTCACCGCCTCCCGTGGCGACGGCGCACAGCTCGATGGGCGGAAGATCCGGGTCAGCAAGCAGGCTTCGCTGGAGGGTGCCCTGATCGGCACCGGATTCCCGTACCGCGCCAATGCACGGTGGATGGACGAATACCTGTCGATGCTGCGACTGGTGATGGAGAGGACTGCCGGCATCCGTCGGCCCGGCGCGGCATCGCTGGACCTCGCCTACCTGGCGGCGGGACGCATCGACGGCTTCTGGGAGATCGGGCTCAATGCCTGGGATACGGCCGCTGGAACGCTGCTGATCACCGAAGCGGGCGGGCGGGTCGGCACGCTGACCGGCGGAGAGTACCGCCAGAGGGGCAACATCATCGCCGGCAGCCCGAAGGTCTACGAGGAGATGGTCGAAGAGCTGGGGCCGCTGGTCCCGGCCGATCTTCGCGAGGATTGAGCCCATAGCCTGCGCGCGGCCGCATGCTGCGGCGTGGTCAATCGGGCGGCAGGATCCGGCGGTTCTCCCGCCGAGTCACCCAAAGCGATGCAAGGATGCCGACGAGCAGCGTACCCAGGATGATCGCGAGCGATACCAGATTCGGCACGTGAAAACGGCTCGCGAGCATCATCTTCACGCCGACGAAGGCGAGGATGAACACCAGGCTGTACTTCAGGTAGCGGAACATGGCCATCAGGCCCGCAACAGCGAAGTACAGTGAACGCAAGCCGAGGATCGCGAAGGCGTTCGAAGTGAAGACCAGGAACGGATCGCGCGTCACGGCCAGGATCGCCGGTATCGAGTCCACCGCGAACACGATGTCGGTCAGCTCCACCATCACCAGCGCGACGAACAGCGGCGTCGCGTAGAGCGTGCCCTGGCGGCGGACGAAGAACCGCGCCCGCTCGAGTTCCTCGGTCACCGGCACGAACCGCTTCACCAGCCGCGCCGGGATGCTGCGCTCGAAGTCGATCTTCTCGTCGTCCTCGCGCAGCATCCGCAAGGCCGAGATCAGCAGGATCGCCCCGAAGACGTAGAACATCCAGTCGAAGTAATGCAGCAGCGTCGTTCCGGCGGCGATCATCAGTCCGCGCAGCACGATCGCGCCGACGATGCCCCAGAACAGGACCCGGTACTGGTACAGCGCCGGTATTCGCAGGTAGGCGAAAATCAGCGCGATCACGAAGATATTGTCGACCGACAGTGACCACTCGAGCAGGTACCCGGTGATGAACTGCACGACCGCATCGGCGCCACCGCTGACGTCCGGCCCGGGCACGAAGCCGAACCAGGCATGCTCGTAGAGTCCGTAGACCACGACAGTGAAGGACAGCGCGACGCTGACCCAGACCATCGTCCAGAAAAGCGCCTGGCGGACCGAGAGTTCCGCCGCCTCGCGATGCAGTACGCTGAGGTCGAAGGCCAGCAGCGCCAGGAAAAAGACCAGGAAGCCGCCCCAGACGAGCCCCATCACGGGCTCCCGCGCCTGAGAAGGCTCACGAGCTCACCCTGCCCCTCAGGGCAACTCGTCGACCGCGTCCTTCTCCTTCTGCACCGGCATCAGGTCGCGCGCGGTGAGCTTGAGGTCCAGCGCGGTCGCGCTGGCGATGTAGATGGAAGAATAGGTTCCGACGACGATGCCGATCGCAAGCGCGGTAGCGAATCCCCGCAGGATCTCCCCACCGAAGAACAGCAGCGCCAGCACCGTCAGCATGGTCGTGCCGCTGGTCATGATCGTGCGGGAGAGGGTCTCGTTGATCGCCGTGTCCATCACCTGCTCCGGCGTGCCCTTGCGCATCGACAGGAAGCGCTCGCGGATGCGGTCGAACACTACGACGGTGTCGTTGAGCGAGTAGCCGATCACGGCCAGGATCGCGGCCAGTGCCGGCAGGTCGAAAGTCATCCCGGTCAGCGAGAATATGCCGAGGATGATGATCGGGTCGTGCATCGCCGCGATGATGGCCCCGACGCCGAGCTTCCACTGGAAACGGAAAGCGACATAGGCAAGGATCAACAGGAAGGTGAACAGCACCGCGAGCGCGCCCTTCTCCGCGAGTTCCTTGCCCACCTGCGGTCCGACCACCTCGGTGCGGCGCAATTCGACGCCGGTCGCGTCGGCCTTGATCGCGCCGAGCACAGACTGCGCCAGCTGGTTGACGTCCTGCTCGCCTTCCCTTGGCAGCAGCCTGACCAGCACGTCCTGAGCATTGCCGAAGCTCTGCACGACCGCATCGCCGTAGCCTGCCCGCTCCAGCGAGGCGCGCACCTTCTGCAGGTCCGCATCCTGCGGGAAGCCGATCTCGAGCTCGACGCCGCCGGTGAAGTCGATGCCGAAATTGAGCCCGCGGATCGCCAGCGAGGCCAGCGCAGTCAGGATGATCACGGCCGAGACCACGTACCACCGCTTGCGGGTGGCCATGAACGGGAACCGGGTCTTGTGCGAAAAGAATTCCATGTTGCGCCCTCAGATCGGCAGCGACTCGAGCTTGCGACGCCGGCCCCAGAGGACCTCGATCAGCGCCCGGCCCCCGATGATCGCGGTGAACATCGAGGTGATGATGCCCAGCGACAGCACGACCGCGAAGCCGCGTACCGGCCCGGTCCCGAACGTGAACAGCACCACGCCGGCGATCAGCGTCGTCACGTTGGCGTCCGCGATGGCGGAGAAGGCTTTCTCGAAGCCGGCATTGATCGCCGCGTGCGGGCTCATGCCGTTGCGCAGCTCCTCCCGGATGCGCTCGAATATCAGGATGTTCGCATCGACGGCCATGCCGACAGTGAGCACGATGCCGGCGATGCCCGGCAGAGAGAGCGCGGCCTGCAGCAGGGACAGCAGGGCCGTAAGCAGCACGACGTTTGCAAGCAGCACGGCGTCGGCGACCAGGCCGAAGCCCCGGTAGTAGACGACCATGAACACGAACGTCGCCAGCAGGCCGATCAGCAGTGCGCGCACGCCGCGGTCGATGTTGTCCTGCCCGAGGCTCGGGCCGACGGTGCGCTGCTCAACGATATACAGCGGCGCCGCGAGCGAGCCTGCGCGCAGCAGCAGCGCGAGCTCCCTGGCCTCGCCAGCGAGCAGGCCGGTGATCTGGAAGTTGCTGCTGAACACGCCTCGGATCGTGGCGACGCTGATCACCTCCTCCGCGGTGCATTCGTTGCCCGAGCGTACGCCCTGGCAGGGCTGGTCCTCGGCCAGCCGCTTCTTCTCGATGAAAACGACCGCCATCGGCCGCCCGACGTTCTCCCGAGTCGTCTCGAGCATCTCCGCGGCGCCACGGGCGTCGAGCTTGACGTAGACGGCGGGCTGTCCCTCGGAGAATCCCGAGCTGGCGTCCACCAGCTGCTCGCCCGAGGCGATCACGTCGCGCTTGAGCAGCACGGGACGATCCTCGCGCGTCTTGTACAGCTTCGAGCCCAGCGGAGCCCGCTTCAGGCGTTCGGCCTCCATTGCGTCGTTCTGGTCGTCCACCAGTCGGAACTCGAGCGTCGCGGTCGCGCCGAGCACGCGCAGCGCCTCGTTCGGGTCCTGCACGCCCGGCAGCTGCACGACGATCCGGTCCACGCCCTGCCGGGCCACGATCGGCTCGGTGACGCCGAGTTCGTCCACCCGGTTGCGCAGCGTCGTGATGTTCTGCTGGATCGCGAAGTCCTGCCGCTGCCTGATCTGGTCCGGGCTCAGCTGGACCGTGACCGTGCCGCCGTCGGCCGAGCGGTCGCCGTCGATCCCGAGGTTCGGGTCCTGCCGGCGCAGAAGCGACGTGACCTTGTCGACGTCCTCGCCGCTGCGCAGCGAGATCGTCACGCTGTCCGTCCCGTCGCTCTGGATGCCGGTGAACGGAATCCGCTCGTCGCGCAGCAGCGTCCGGTAGTCGCGCTCCATGCTCGCGAGCAGCTGCGACACCGCTCCGGCGACGTCCACCTCGTAAACGAAGTACACGCCGCCGCGCAGGTCGAGCCCGAGGCTCATCGGCTTGAGCCCCATGCTCGTGAGCCAGCGCGGTGCGCGCGAGGCGAAGGTCGTCGCCACCGCGAACTGGCCCTCGTAGGCCTTCTGGA
>DATIRA010000020.1:0-10388 GCA_035470225.1 Steroidobacteraceae bacterium
CATGAAGAACCTCGCAATCGCCGGCGGCTTCCTGTTCCTGGTGGCTCGCGGCGCGGGCGACTGGTCGCTCGATGCCCGCCGGTCGAGGCTTTCCTCGCCGGGCGATCCCGTCAGCCGGCCCTGAGCCCAGAACCCGGTTTCACTCGAGGCTCCGACAATGACGGCACGCAAGCTGCAATTCGTGATCGCTTCGGTTCCGGCGTCCGACGGCGCAGGCGTGAAGCTCAGGCGTAGCCTCGGCAGCGCGCCGAACCTGCGTTTCGACCCGTTCCTGATGCTGGACGAGTTTTTCTCCGACGATCCGGATGACTACATCGCCGGCTTCCCGGCGCATCCGCACCGCGGATTTGAAACCGTGACCTACATGCTCGATGGCCGGATGCGGCACGAGGACAGCTTCGGCAACCGCGGTGATCTCGGCCCCGGCGACGTGCAGTGGATGACGGCGGCTCGCGGGATCATCCACTCCGAGATGCCGCAGCAGACGGCAGGACGCATGCGCGGCTTCCAGCTCTGGATCAATCTGCCGGCCCGGGACAAGATGAAAGCCGCCGCCTACCGGGACGTCCCGGCGCGCGAGATACCGGAAGCGGAGTTCGACGGCGGAGGGACGGCGCGGGTCATCGCGGGCGAGTTGAGCCATGCCTCCGCGGTCGTGCGGGGTCCCATCCACGGCTCCGCGACCCAGCCGCTGTACCTGGATCTGCGAATTCCGGCGGGAGTCAGTCTGAACATTCCGCTGCCTGCCGATCACAATGCGTTCCTGTATCCGTACGAAGGTGAGGCACGGGTCGGCGAGGCCGGCGAAGTGCTCCCGGCGCGCTCGGCCGGACTGCTTTCGAGAGGAGACTCTGTGCGGCTCGAAGCCGGCGCGGCCGGCGCGAAGTTGCTGCTGCTCGCCGGGCGACCCATCGGTGAGCCCATCGTGCAATACGGGCCCTTCGTGATGAATACCCGCGAGGAGATCGAGCAGGCCGTGCGGGACTACCAGTCCGGGCGGCTCGCGACGACGGGCTGAGCGTTTCGGAAAGTGCGTGTCCCGGTAAAGGCGCTGGAAGGTATGCTCCGGGCATGAGCCACAAGCATGCCCATCTGCTGGAAACGGTCTTCCACGACCCGATCAGCGGCAACATCCACTGGCGCGAGGTCGAGTCGCTGCTGAAGCACCTCGGCGCGGATGTGCAGCCGCTGTCCGGGGCCCGCATCCGCGTCAAGCTGAACGGTGCCGAGGGTATCCTCCACCGGCCCCATCATGGCAACACGCTGGACAAGAGCGCCGTGCGGCACCTTAGGGAGTATCTTGCGCACGCGCGCATGACGCCCTCGCAGTACGAGCAGGTCCAGGCGGCGCACAAGGCGACCTGAGGGTAGCGGGACCGACCCGCGAGGCTCCGCTCCGGAGGCGCCGGACGGTGAACCGTGCCCCTGCACTGCGCCGTATGGCCACGCTCACCCGCGCCAGCAGCCGGGCGACTCGACTATTATGCTTCCCCGAACCCGCCAGCCGAGGTAGACGCTTGACTTCCCGCAACCTCCGCAGTGCATTACCCGAGGCCAGCGGCATGCGTCCCGCCGAGACGCGTCGCCTCGCCAAGAACGCGGCCAAGGCCTGCGACCTGCTCGGCGCGATGGCCAATCCGGCGAGACTGATGATCCTCTGCCAGCTTGCCGAGGGGGAGAAGTCGGTCAGCGAACTGCAGCCGGCCGTGAGCCTGAGCCAGTCAGCGCTGTCGCAGCACCTGGCCGTGCTGCGCCGGAAGCAGATCGTACGCACGCGGCGCGACGGACAGCTGATCTACTACAGCCTGGCCAGCGGCCAGGCGGCGTCAGTGATGGAGACACTGCACGAGCAGTTCTGCAAACGCTGATGGTCAGACCAGCGTCGCGATCTTCGGGATGTCGTCCGGCTCGATGTCCACGGCGCGGCCGAACCCGCCTACATACAGCCCCTGCTGGAACACGAGCCGGTAGAGATTGAAGTCGCCCAGCCTGAACGTGATGCGGCTCTTCGGGAAGCGCTCCAGGTAGGAGTCGCGCGCGACTTCCCAGTCGGCACTGCCGCGCTCGTGGGGGCGGACCAGACACTCGAAGCTCGCGCGCTTGAGTTGCAGCGGATCCTTGTCGGGCCCGTATTGCTCGTGCAGCAGCACGCCGGCGCGGGCGCCATCGCCGAGCCCGGCGGTGTGCCTCGAGAGGCGCGAGGCGTGCACCAGCACGCCTGAATAGCCGTCCAGGACGTCGAAGGGCAACAGGCCTGCGTACGGCTTGCCTTCCACCAGCACTGCAATCGAGAGAACGCGCTGCTCGTCGAGCAGCGTCCGGATCGCCTTGGCCGTCGCCTTGATCATTGCTCACCTCGGGCTGATCGCGGCCGTCGCTGCGGAAAGCCCGGAGCGACGCGCCACTTCGTGTTGTCTAGCCTTTGATCCGCCGATCCGAGTGAACCCACGGTACCTCAGCCATGCTGACAGTCTACCGGTCTCGTCTGCCAATCGCGTTTCTGACGCTGCTCGGCCTCGCTGCGTGGAGCGGACCGGTACGGGCTGCCGATCTCGAGGCGGGCCGGCAGACCTTTGAAAGCGTCTGCGCCGCGTGCCATGGCACGACCGGTCGGCCGGATCCCGACAACCCGGTGGTGCAGGCGCTCGATCCCGAGCCGGCGGATCTGTCCGATCCGCTGTTCAACAGCCGGGAGCCGGCCAGTGACTGGCACGTCGTCGTCACGCACGGCGGCCCGGCGCTGGGACTGTCTGCGGCGATGCCCGCACAGGGAGCGGTGCTCAGCGAAAAGCAGATCGAGGATGTCGTCGCCTATGCCAAGACGCTGGCCGACACCAGCGGCTATCCGCCCGGGGAGCTGAATTTCTTCCTGCCCATCCGGACCAAGAAAGCCTACCCCGAAGACGAGATCGTCTGGAAATCCCGCTACAGCGACCAGGCGGGCCGGGACGTCTGGCGCAACGTGCTCGAGATCGAGAAGCGCTTCGGCAAGCGTTCCATGGGACTCGTGGAAATCGTGCATGAGGACGACGGAACCGACAGCGAGATCAGCGAGGTGGAGATCGGTGTGAAGACTGCTCTCCACTGGAGCCTGGAGAAGCGCTCGATTCTTTCCGGCGCGATCGTGCTGGCGATTCCGACCGACAGTGATGCCTCGGAGGAACTCATTCCGTATCTCGCTTTCGGCAAACAGTTCTCGGACAAGGCCCTCATCGAGGGCAGCACGCGGGTGATCGTGCCGCTCGATCACGCCGACGAGGGCGAGGTCGAATTCGCCGGTATCCTCTACTACGTCTGGACCGAGCGTCCACGGGCGATCTTTCCGGGGCTGGAGATGATCGCGACCGTTCCTTTCGACGACGAGGGTGGCGACCCGGTGAAATGGACCGCACTGCCACAGCTGCGCTTCGGCCTGACCAAGGGAGCGCACGTCGCACTGAACCTCGGCGTCGAGTTTCCGCTCAACGATCAGTCATGGGACACGCGCTATCACCTGACGCTGCTGTGGGACTTCGCCGACGGCAGCCTGTTCAAGGGCTGGTGACCGCCGCGCCGCCGAGATGCCGGCGCAGGAACGCGAGCTGGTCGCCGACGCTGCGCTCAAACCACTCACCGAAATACGGCTCGAAGTGCCCGATGGGGTAGCGGACGAGCTCGCCGCGCGGTCCGAGGCGCCGCGCGACCTCCTCGGCTGCGCCAGCCGGCGCGACGCTGTCACGCTCGCAGACCTGGATCAGCACCGGACAAGCGACGCGCCCGGCATCGCTGACAGGCCGGTACAACGGCACCAGCAGCGCGATTCTGGCCGCGACCTCGAGCGGGGCATGCGGCGGCATCAGCGCCCGGTAGCCGGCTTCCGCGTCCTCGCTGCTCATGACCGCCAGCGTGCCTGGCGGTCCGACCGTCGGTATGTAGTGCGCGCGTCCGGTGACCGACAGCAGCAGGTCCCGGAGCCCGTGCAGCGTCAGCCGCAGCACCTGTCCGGGCCCTGCGTAGCGGAGAATGTTAAGGACGGCTTTCCAGCCGTCCATCATCGGGCACTGGCAGACGGCGGCCGCGATGCCTGGAACCCGGGCGGCCGTGACCAGCGCGTGGCCTCCGGAAAAGGAGGTTCCCCAGACGGCGATCCGGTCGCGGTCCACGTCGTCCTGCGAACGGGCGAAGCCGATCGCGCTGGCGTAGTCCTCCAGCTGACGTCGAACCGAGACGAGCTGCCGCGGCTCACCGTCGCTGGCGCCGAAGTGCCGGTAATCGAACAACAGCACGGCGAAGCCGGCCTCGGCGAACCGCGATGCATAGGGCTCCAGCGACGCGTCACGGGTGGCACCGAAGCCATGTGCCATGACCACGCAGGGCAGGGCGCCTTGCGATCCGTCCGGTCGGTAGTACCAGCCGCGGCAGGTTGCGCCGCCGCTTTCGAATTCGACGTCGGTTCGCTGCATGCGTTGTCTGGCGCCGGCTCAGCTGCGCACGAAAGGTGCGACTCCGATCCAGCTCTTGTGCAGCCAGAGTGCGAACACGACGTAGAGCGCGAGGCCGCCCACGACCGCGATCAGATCGTTGAGCCCCGACACCGGTGCCCCCGGCATCGGGCGCAGCGGACGCTTGCCCACCGAGATCCGGTCCGCGACGGCCCAGACGAGAAATCCGCCGAACAGCAGCACGTCGGCCAGCGTCCCGTTGGCGATCAGGTGGGCGAGCGCCCAGGCCTTCGTGGCGGTCAGCATCGGGTGCTTGACGGCCGCTTTGATGCGACCGGGGAAATAGGTGGCCAGCAGCAGCGGAAACACCGGCAGCATCAGCAGTGCGGACACGTGCCGCATCCAGAACGGCGGGTTGTACAGGAACACGGGATCCTGTCGGGCCAGGCCATAGCCCTTCACGATCAGCACGAAGCCGACCAGCGATGCCACGCCGTAGAGGATTTTCCATGGCTGTTCGCCGAGCCTCGCCGACATCGAATCCCGCCACGCGGGCGCGAAGATCGACACCGAGTGAACGCCGAGGAAGATCACGAGGCCGGCAATCAGTAGTGACATGAGGCGCTGCTCCGGAGCGAGTGAGTGCTACTGCCGCCGCGCGGCCGCCGAAGTATCCGACCGGGTGGACGGGTCGATCCATCCTCGCACGATTTCGCTGTACCTGCGAAGAAGGTCCGCCGTGAAGTCCGAGAAAACCCGCACCTTGGCCGACTGGTGTCCGGCGGACGGGTAGACCAGCGACATCGGCGGGCCCGGCTCGACGAAGTCGGGCAGGATCAGCTTGAGTTCGCCACGGGCTACGTACTCGGCGACCAGCAGGTCTGCCGTGTGGACGATGCCGAGCCCGCTGGCCGCGGCGATCACCGGCGCCTCGGCCGCGTTGAACGTCAGGTTGAACTTGAGCCGCAGGCGACGGGGTGTGTAGGGCGCGGGGAACGACCATTCGGGCGGGGCGCCGGAAGGCGAGCTCAGGCCCAGCAACCGATGCTCGGCCAGCTCGTCTGGGGTCATCGGCTCGCCGTGTTCCTCCAGGTACGCTGGCGCCGCGCAGGTGACCATGGTCGTCTGGCCGATGCGCCGGGCGACGAGTCCGGACTGCCGAAGTGGGCCAACGCGGAGCGCGACGTCGACCTGCTCCGCCACCAGGTCCACGACCCGGTCGTTCAGTCTCAGGTCGAGATCGATCTCCGGATAACGCCGCGTGAATTTCGGCAGCTCCGGAAGCAGCAGGTAGCGTCCGAAGGCCACCGGGACATCCACCCGCAGCCGACCGCGTGGCCGGGTCCACGTCTCCCGCAGCGTCTCCTCTGCGTCCCGCAATTCGTCCAGGATCCGACGGCTGCGGCGCAGGAATTCGGCGCCCTCGGCGGTCAGGCTGACCTTGCGGGTCGTACGGTTCAAGAGCCGCACGCCCAGGTGTTTTTCCAGTGACGCGACGTGTGCGCTGGCCGCCGCGCGGGAAATCGCGAGTTCTTCCGCAGCCTGGACGAATGAGCCGCGGTCCGCGACCCGGTTGAACACGCGCATCGCGACGAGCTGGTCCATGAGCTTATTGTTCAGAAAACACGAACATAGTGCAATCTTTATTGGTGTTTATCAGCCCAATGATTACCCCTATCTTGGATCCCGCAAGCAGCACCTTTGTGGAGGATCCGGAGATGAGGAACAGCAACGCTTCGAACGGTCGATTCCTTTCCGTCGCAGTGGCGAGCCTGGCCGCTTCCGTCGTCATGGTCGTGGCTTCGCTGTCCCAGGCGGTCGTCAATGTGCAGGCCTTTGTCTGAGGCCGAACGCAGGTGAGGCCCGGCGTCGCCGGGCTTCACCTCGCTGAAGACCTTCCTATAGTCGTCTGATTTCTATCGGAAAAATGTTTTCGGAATTGCGACCTGCGTCGCATCATTATGCTGCGGCGCAGCATGAAATCGCGTAAAATGCCGGCAGCGTCAAACGAGGCGAGCCCGGCGGGCTGCCTTCCCCCTTCGAGCCCGCCCGGGCCGGCCTCCACAGTAGCCCAGGAGGCAACATGTTCTCGCAGAACACCGCATACACGACGATCCTCATCGCCGCACTGACTGTGGCCGCGGCGGCCGCTTTCGCCGCGCTGGTTCACGCGCTGGTCGACCTGCAGGTCTTCCACTGAACCGATCCGGCCGCGGCCTCCGGCACCGTCGCCGCGACCGGACCAGCAAGGGGGAGGGTGCCCGGGCGTTCGCCGTTGAAGGTCAGGGCTCGACCTGCCCGAGGTCGATCACGCCCAGCGCCTGCCCGTGCAGGCTCTGCACGTAAAGCCGCCCGCCATGCGCCGTGGCACCGCTGGTTTCCGGGACCTTGCCCTCGGGGTCCTGCAGGTCCAGCAGGACTTTCCCGTCCTCGTCGAAGGCGAGCACGTGACCATAGCTCGGCGGGACGGGCCAGAGACTCTTCGGAAGCCTCAGCATGATCCTGCGCAGCCAGGGCTTGTCCGCCGCTCGGTCGATCACCGCGCTGCGGGGCTTGGTGAGACCGGTCCAGAAGCGGCCGTCGGGGTCGCGTGTCAGGTTGTCCGGAAAGCCCGGCAGCCTGTCGAGGATCACGCGGGCCGCAGCCGGGGGAGCCGCAGCGTCGATCCGCTGCGCGTCGAGGTCACGGGCAGCGACATCCACTTTCCAGACCCGGTATTCGCCGGTCTCGGCGATCAACAGCGACTGCTGGTCCACCGACAGCGCGAGGCCATTCGGAAAGCAAAGGCCACCGATCACCAGTCGTAGCCGTCCGTCCGACGGCTCGTACACTAGCACCCTGCCGGTGCAGGAATGCTCGAGGATGTCGAGCAGCGCTGCATCGAAAGTTCCCCGTTCCGCGGGGGAGTGTCGGCGCGAGGCGTCGGTCAGGTAGATGCGTCCGTCTGACGCGATGACGACGGCGTCGGCGTAACGGACCGGGTCGTCGCCGACGCGATCTGCCAGCACGCGGAAGGCTCCGTCCGGGTCCACTGCGAGCAGACCCTTCAGAGCGTCCGCGACGATCAGCCGGCCGGTCGCGTCGAATTCCATCCCCAGCGGCCGCCCGCCGGTATCGACGAAGGTTTCGCGGTCGGTCCCGTCCGCGTTCATGCGCAGGATGGCCCCGGAGAGCACGCCGGTATATAGCCGGCCGTCCCGGCCGAACGTGATGTGCTCCGGCCCGACTTCGGGCGCAACGGAGATTTCGGTGACTCCCGCGAGCCTGCTGTTCCTGGCATGCGGACCCGCGTAGCCCGTGGAGGGCGAAGGTGTCCACGCGACGGGCTCGATTGGAACCGGCCAGAGAAACAGATAGCCAACCAGCAACAGGCTCAGCAGGCCGAGGAACATCGACAGCCGCTTCATTGCAGTGCGCAGCGCGACGCCGCCATCAGCCCGGCTCGGCTTCGTGGCCAGCCGCCGAACGCAGCAATCCGCGGAAGGCCCCGCGCGCCGTTCCCTGTCCCTGCACGACCTGGCAGACCTCGTAGGCGATCGGCATGTCCACGCCGTACTTCTTCGCCAGTGCCATCACTGTAGGCGCGCTCTTCACGCCCTCCGCCACCATGAACATCTCGGCGATGATCTCGTCGATGTGGCGACCCTTGCCGAGTTCGACGCCGACGCTCCGGTTGCGGCTCTGGGGGCTGGTGCAGGTCGCGACCAGGTCGCCGAGGCCGGCCAGTCCGGCGAAGGTCGCCGCCTCGCCGCCCATCGCGACGCCCAGGCGCGTGATCTCCGCCAGCCCGCGCGTGATCAGTGCAGCACGCGTGTTCTCGCCCGCGCCTTGTCCATCGCCCATTCCGACCGCGATCGCGATCACGTTCTTCAGCACGCCGCCGAGCTCGCAGCCGATGACGTCGTGGTTGGTGTACACGCGGAACAGTCCGCTGCGAAACACCTGCTGCAGTGCGCGGACGATGATCTCGTCTTCCATCGCGATGACGCTGGCCGCGGCGAGCCCCGACATTATCTCGCGGGCGAGATTGGGTCCGGTCAGCACTCCGACAGGGTGACCCGGCATGACCTCCTGCACGATCTCCGTCATGCGCTTGCCGCTGCTGATCTCGAGGCCCTTGCTCAGGCTCACGATCGGCACCCAGGGACGGATGTGGGGGCGGGCCTGCTCGAGCGCGGCGCGGAATCCCTGCGACGGGACCCCCATGACGACGACGTCCGCAGCGGATACGGCCTCGTCGACTTCGTGGGTGGCGCGCAGCGTGGCCGGGAGCTTCGCGCCCGGCAGGTATCTCTCGTTGGTGTGCCTGTCGTTGATCTCCCGAACGGTCTGCTCGTCCCGCGCCCAGAGCACCGCGGGAGCATTCCTGGCCACCAGCGCAGCGACGGTGGTACCCCAGGATCCACCACCGAGCAGCCCTACCTTGAGTTTCATCGGCGCCCGCTCCGCTTGCGCGCCCGCTGCCTGCCTGCAGTTCTGCGGGTGCCGGTCCTCGCTCGAGGTTCGCTCTGACCCAGCGCCCGCAGGAACATCGCGCGGACTTCTGCAACGCGCCGCTCCAGGTCTTCCGCCTTCCAGTGACGCGTATCGACCGGCGGCAGCACCTCGACCCGCACGTTCGCAGGCCTGAACAGGACCTCGCCCTTGGGCTGGGACTCGATGGCGTTGTGAATCACGACCGGAACGATCGGCACGCCGGCCTGCATCGCCATGTGGAATGCGCCCTTTTTGAATGGACCGAGTTTCTCCGTTTCGCTGCGCGTTCCCTCCGGCGCGATGACGAGCGAGAGGCCGTTCTTCAGGGCCTCGACCGCGGGCTCGAGTGCCTTGATGGCCTTTTCCCGATCAGAGCGTTCGATGAATACGACGTCCATCGACGTGAACATCGGGCCGGCGATCGGGTGGCTCTTCACCTCGATCTTCGCGATGCCGGTGAAATCCTCGCCGAGCAACTTCGCCATTATCAAGGCATCCGCCTGGCTCTGGTGATTGAACACGAACACCGCCGGGCGTCGCGACCACAGGTTTTCGCGTCCCTCGACGCGGATGTCCAGCCCGATCGCGAGCGTCGCGACTTCCGCCCAGGAGGATATCGCCAGGTTCGTGCCGGCACGCCGCGAACCGGTCAGCAGGCCGACGAGCCGGCCAGCCGCTGCCGCCGGAATCATGCTGCCGTAGGCGAGGCCGGTACCGAGCAACTCGCGGATGCCGGTGCGGCGCGCGGCGAAATAGCTCACCGGCCAGTCGCGCTCGTGGGCGACACGTGCAAGGTCGCGATCCGGGTTCAGCGCGTAGGGGTGCCCGACCAGCTCGAGCAGCGGCAGGTCCTCGTGCGCATCGGTGTAGAAGTAGCTGGCATCGAGGTCGAGATCCTGCTCGCCAGCGAGCAGCCGGGCCGCGATCGCCTTGCCTTCGCCGTAACAGGCGGGCTTGATCGCCCGCCCGGTGAACACGCCGTTCTCGACTTCGAGTTGCGTGCACAGCACGTGTTCGATGCCGAGGTAACGCGCGACCGGCTCGATCTGGTAGCGCGTCGCGGAGGAGACCACAGCGAGCGTGTGCCCGCGCTCACGGTGCGCCTTGACGAGTGCCTTGGCCTCCGGGTAAATGCGGCCCAGCAGGTGCTTTCGGAACACCTGTTCGCCGAGTTCCTCGAAGCTCGCCTCGGAGACTCCCCGCAGTGCCATCGTCGTTCCGGCCAGTACGCCGGAGAAGCCGATGCGCCCGAGCTTGTAGTTGGCCATGGCCGCCAGATTCGCGATCATCTCGCGCGGAGGCATCGTGCCGCTGCTGAGGTGTTCGCCGAGGAAGGCGTAGACGGAAAAGCCGTCCAGCAGCGTGCGGTCCAGGTCGAACAGCGCCGCCACGCGGGCTCCGCGGCGCGACCTGCTCACGTGCCGGGTCAGTTCCTCGAACATGCTCGACTCCCACCATTTGTCACGACCCGATGCGCTGCGGCATCGCGAT
>DATIRA010000021.1:0-4429 GCA_035470225.1 Steroidobacteraceae bacterium
GTAAAACGTGTTCTTGTCGAAGAACAGGTCCAGCACCTGCTCGTCGCTGTAGCCGAGCGCGCGCAGCAGGATCGTCACCGGCAACTTGCGCCGGCGGTCGATGCGCGCAAATACGCAGTCCTTCGCGTCGAACTCGAAGTCGAGCCAGGAGCCGCGGTAGGGGATCACACGGGCCGAGAACAGCAGCTTGCCGGAGCTGTGGGTCTTGCCACGGTCGTGATCGAAAAACACGCCCGGGCTGCGGTGCAGCTGCGAGACGATCACGCGCTCGGTGCCGTTCACGACGAAGGTGCCATTGTCGGTCATCAGCGGCAGCTCGCCGAGGTAAACCTCCTGCTCCCTGATGTCCTTCACCGGCTTCTTCGCGCCCGGCGCGTCCTTGTCGAACACGACGAGCCGCACCTTGACCCGCAGCGGCGCCGCATAGGTGAGGCCGCGCAGCTGGCACTCCTTCACGTCGAACACCGGCTCGCCGAGCCGGTAGCTGACGTACTCGAGCATCGCGTTCCCGGAATAGCTCACGATCGGGAAGACGCTGCGAAACGCTGCGTGCAGGCCCGCCTCCTCGCGATTGCCTTCCGAGACCTCCGCCTGGAGGAACTTCCGGTAGGAGTCGAGCTGGATGGCGAGCAGGTACGGCGTCTCGAGGATGCTCGACCGCTTGCCGAAATCCTTGCGAATGCGCTTTTTCTCGGTGAAGGAATATGCCATTGCGATCACCCTCTCATGGCCGCCACTGCGGCCCCGCTGCGCGCAGCAGTTGAAAACAGAAAACGGGCGCACCGGCCGGTGGCTGCGTGCCGCCGGCCGGTGCACCGGGCGAAGTGCCCGAAGCCGCGCATCGCGGTTACTTGATCTCCGCGGCCGCGCCGGCTTCCTCGAGCTTCTTCTTGATCGCCTCGGCGTCGGCCTTCGGCACGTCCTCCTTGACGACCGAGGGCACGCCCTCGACGAGGTCCTTGGCCTCCTTCAGGCCGAGGCCGGTGATCTCGCGGATCACCTTGATGACGCTGACCTTGTTCGCGCCGAAGCTGGTCATCGTGATCGTGAACTCGGTCTGCTCCTCCGCGGCGGGCGCCGCGGCAGCCGCGCCCGCGCCGACGGCCGCGACCGCGACCGGGGCAGCGGCGCTGACGCCGAACTTGTCTTCCATCATCTTGACGAGATCGACGATCTCCAGAACCGTCATGTTGGAGATCGCTTCGAGAATTTCTTCCTTGCTGGCAGCCATTGTCGTGACTCCTGTTGAGTTGGTTGATACCCGATGTACTTGCGGGCCGCCTCAGGCGGCCGCCTGTTTCTGGTCCTTGACCGCGGCGACGGCCCGTACGAGCTGCGCGTGTGGTTCCGCGAGCGTCCGCACGAACTTCTCCACCGGCGCCTTGATCACGCGGAGCAGCTGAGACAGCGCTTCGTCCCGCGTCGGCAGGCTCGCAACCCGCTCGATGTCCTTCCCCGGCATCACGCTTCCGCCGATCGAGACGAGTGTCGCGACCAGCTTGTCGTTCTCCCGGGAGAAATTCCTGATCAGGCGCGCCGCAGCGCCCGGGTCGTCCTGCGAAAAGGCGAGGATCAGCGGACCCTTGAGCTCGGCGCCGACGCATTCGAACTGCGTTCCGGCGACGGCCCGGCGGGCCAGCGTGTTCTTCACCACGCGCAGGTAGACCCGGGAGGCACGGGCTCGGGCGCGCAAGTCGGTCAACTGCGCGACCGAAAGCCCCCGGTACTCCGCGGCGACGACGGACTGCGCGGTCTGCGCAACCTCGCCCACCTCGGCGACCAGTGCCTTCTTGTCTTCCAGTCTGAGCGCCATGTGTTCCTCCTGGACTGAAGATCCGTTTGAAACGAACGCCCGTCCCTGAGCGTCCACCCTTCTCTCTAGAAGGCGGCGACCTTCACCAGTGAAGCACTGACTCGGGTACCACCATCTGCGCAGGCGGTCATTAAGGGGAGCGCACCGCCTCCCCGCCTGCGGTCTTCGATGATGACCGTACCGGCATTGCAGCCCGCCGAAGCGAGCGGCGACCGGGACGGCCCTGCATCAAACCTTTGGCGTCCTGCCCCGGCTCAGCCGAGACTGGACTGATCCACGCGCACGCCCGGGCCCATCGTCGAGGACACCGCGACGCGCTTCAGATAAACACCCTTGGCTGCCGAAGGCTTCGACTTCTGCAGGTCGGCCAACAGCGCATTCAGGTTCTCCTTCAGCGCCTGCACCTCGAAGCTGGCCTTGCCGATCGTCGCGTGCACGACACCGCCCTTGTCGGCCCGGAAACGGACCTGGCCGGCCTTGGCATTACGGACCGCGGTCGCAACGTCGGGCGTAACGGTCCCCACCTTGGGGTTGGGCATCAGGCCGCGAGGGCCCAGGATCTGGCCGAGCTGGCCCACGACGCGCATCGCGTCCGGGCTCGCCACGACCACGTCGAAATTCAGCTCCCCGGCCTTCACCTTCTCGGCGAGGTCCTCGAGGCCGACGATGTCGGCACCCGCCTCGGTCGCCGCGTCGGCGTTCTTGCCGGACGTGAACACCGCCACTCGCACGGACTTGCCGGTGCCGTTCGGCAGCACGGTCGAGCCACGCACCTGCTGGTCCGACTTGGTCGGATCGACGCCGAGGTTGACCGAAACGTCCACGCTCTCGTCGAACTTGGCGGTCGCCAGTTCCTTGACCAGCGCCAGCGCCTCGTCGATCGGGTAGTACTTCGCGGACGTGACCTTGTCAGCCCAGCTCTTGACACGCTTTGCGACGGCGACCATCTCAGACTCCCTCCACGTCGACGCCCATGCTGCGGGCGCTGCCAGCGATGGTCCGGACGGCTGCATCGACGTCGGCGGCGGTCAGGTCCGGCTGCTTGGTCTTGGCGATCTCCTCGAGCTGCTGCCGGGTGATCCGCCCCACCTTGGCCGTGTTCGGCGTGCCGCTGCCCTTCTCGAGGCCGAGCGCCTTGCGGATCAGCACCGACGCCGGCGGCGTCTTCATGATGAAAGTGAAGCTGCGGTCGCTGTAGACCGTGATCACGACCGGGATCGGCAGCCCCTTCTCGACGTTCTGCGTCTGCGCGTTGAACTGCTTGCAGAACTCCATGATGTTGACGCCCTGCTGACCGAGCGCCGGCCCGATGGGCGGACTAGGGTTCGCCTGGCCTGCCGGCACTTGCAGTTTCACGTAGCCTTGGACTTTCTTCGCCATCTCTCACCTCTGTGGGTTCGAACGCCCCGAAGGGCTCCCCGTTAGAACAGCGGATCGTGACTAGTAACTCGCGGATAGTGGGGGAGGCCCCTCACGCCACGCGTCGTCTGCTAACCATCCGCTATCCGCTAATCACTAGTCCCTATTCCGCCTCAGGCCTTCTCGACCTGGCTGAAATCCAGCTCCACCGGCGTCGAGCGCCCGAGGATCTGCACCGCCACCTGCAGGCGGCTCTTCTCGTAGTTGACCGTCTCTACGACGCCGTTGAAATCGTTGAACGGGCCGCTCGTGACCCGGACGACCTCGCCGGGCTCGAACAGCACCTTGGGCCGCGGCTTCTCGGCACCCTCCTCGACGCGACGCAGGATGGCATTCGCCTCCTTGTCGGTGATCGGCGCCGGCTTCTCCGGCGTTCCGCCGATGAAGCCCAGCACCTTGGGCGTCTCGCGCACCAGGTGCCAGGTCTCCTCGTTCATCTCCATCTGCACCAGCACGTAGCCGGGGAAGAACTTGCGCTCGCTCTTGCGGCGCTGGCCTTCGCGCATCTCGACGACTTCCTCGGTCGGCACCAGGATCTCGCCGAACTTGTCATCGAGTCCGTGC
Source organism: Steroidobacteraceae bacterium (assembly GCA_035470225.1). Taxonomy (GTDB): domain Bacteria; phylum Pseudomonadota; class Gammaproteobacteria; order Steroidobacterales; family Steroidobacteraceae; genus DATIRA01. The sequence goes on from DATIRA010000021.1 coordinate 3,797, forward strand.
AGCCGGATCCGCTCCTTGAGCATCCCCGCGACCTTGTGCTCGAAATTCGAGTACGCATGCACGACGTACCAGCGCAGCGCCACGGTCAGCCCCCCTGCCCGGTCAACGCGCGGGTCAGCGCGCCCAGCAACCAGTCGAGGACCCAGAAGAAGATGCCCATCACCAGCACCGCGACCGCCACGACCAGCGTGGTCTGCAGCGTCTCCTGCCGCGTCGGCCACACGACCTTGCGAAGCTCTATCCGCGAGTCGCTTACGAAGTCCCAGAGCGAGCGGCCCTTCTCGGACTGCAGGGCCACCCAGATGCCCGCAGCCAGCGCCGCGAGCACGATCACCCAGCGGACCGCGAGCGGATAGCTGTCGAGCAGGTAGAAACCCGCGATGCCACCGACGAGGATCGCCAGCGCCGCCGCCAGCTTCACGGTGTCCAGCGCGCCGGCACCGGTTGCTTGCTTGTCGCTCATGTGCTCCCGCCGGGAACTTTCGCCCCGGACCTTCAGTTGAGTTGCCCGCTCACGCGCCCGAAATGGCAGGCCAGGAGGGAATCGAACCCCCAACCTGCGGTTTTGGAGACCGCCGCTCTGCCAATTGAGCTACTGGCCTGCGCGTAAGGCTGCCCGTTACTTGAGGATCT
>DATIRA010000022.1:0-6088 GCA_035470225.1 Steroidobacteraceae bacterium
CGCCGCTTTCAGCTATGCGCTTATGGTCCCGGTCGAAACGGCGCGCAGGTCAATCGTCCTCGCGCTGGTCACGTTGTGGGGATTGCGTCTCGCCATCTATCTCGGGTGGCGCAGCCACGGCCAGCCGGAAGACCGTCGCTATCAGGAAATCCGCCGCAGGAACGAGCCTAACTTCGCGGTGAAGAGCCTGTACCTGGTGTTCGCTCTGCAGGCGGTGCTGGCCTGGATCATCTCGCTGCCACTGCTCGGGGCGGTTGCGAGCCCGCTCGCCCCGGGCTGGCTCGACTGGCTGGGCGTGGCGTTGTGGACCATTGGTATCGCGTTCGAGGCGGGTGGCGACTGGCAGCTCGCGCGTTTCAAGTCCGATCCGGCCAACCGCGGCAAGGTGATGGACCGCGGCTTCTGGCGCTACACCCGCCACCCCAATTACTTCGGCGACTTCTGCGTGTGGTGGGGCTTCTACCTGATGGCGCTTTCCGGCGGAGCGTGGTGGAGCCTGCCCGGTCCGTTGCTGATGTCATGGCTGCTGCTGCGGGTTTCCGGCGTGACGCTGCTGGAGAAGGACATCGCCGAGCGACGTCCGGAGTACGCCGATTACGTCCGGCGCACGAATGCATTCTTCCCGGGGCCGCGCAACAGCAACGTCCGCTGAGCGAGCCAGGTCGCTGCTGCAGCGCAGCAGCCAACAGCCTGCACTTGTCCTCGGCCACCGAGACTGCCTAGAGTCCGCGGATGGTCTCCGGTCTGCTGCTCTCGGTGCTGGCTATCGCCTACCTGGCGCTGCTCTTTGCCGTCGCGTACTTCGGAGAACGCAAGTCCATTTACCCCGGCAGGCGCCTGCTGCGGCCCTGGATCTACAGTCTGGCGCTCAGCGTCTACTGCACGAGTTGGACCTTCTTCGGCGCGGTCGGTACCGCGGTGCGGGGCGGGTGGTCGTACCTGCCGATCTACCTGGGTCCGGTGCTGCTGTTCCTGCTGGCCATGCCGTTTCTCGAGCGCCTGGTCGCAGTAGTCCGCTTTCACAACATCACCTCGATCGCGGACCTCGTCTCCTCGCGCTTCGGCAAGAGCCCGGGCATCGCGGCGCTGGTGACCGTGATGTCGCTGACCGCCGCAGTCCCTTACCTGGCGCTGCAGTACAAGGCGGTGGGCACCAGCATCGACGTGCTGACGGCTTCGGAGGGACTCGAGCCGATCTGGTATGCAGACACGGCGCTGTGGGTCGCGCTGATGATGGCGGCGTTCGCGATCCTGTTTGGAACGCGCCGGCTGGACGCGACCGAGCATCACGAAGGGGTGATGCTCGCGATCGCGTTCGAGGCGGTCGTCAAGCTGCTCGCGTTCGTCGCGGTCGGCGTCTTCGCCTGGCTACAGATCGATGCAGCCGGCATCGAGCAGACCCGGCTCGCCGGCCTCGAGGTCGCCTCTCTCGGCAACTACGCGATGCTGGCCGTGCTGTCGGCGTTTGCGATCTTCTGCCTGCCGCGGCAGTTCCACTTGGGCATCGTCGAGTGCGCCGACCCGTCCGATCTGCGCAAGGCGCGACTCGTCTTCACCACCTACCTCGCGATCATCTCGCTGCTGGTGGTACCGATCGTCGTCGCAGGTGTCGGCACCGGGCTCGGCGACAGCCGCAACCCGGACTCGTTCGTGCTGACGCTGCCGCTTTCGCAAGGCGCTGAAGGTCTCGCGCTGCTGGTCTTCCTCGGCGGGCTCTCCGCCGCGACGGGCATGGTGATCGTGGCCAGCATCGCGCTCGCGACGATGATCACGAACGACCTGGTGATGCCTGCGCTGTGGCGCATGCGCTGGCTGGGCATCAGCCAGAGCCAGGACCTCGGCCGGCTGGTCCTGTGGCTGCGGCGCGCCGCGATCCTCATCCTCGCGATCCTCGCCTACGGCTACCACCGCGGGACGACCGCGCCTGCCGGCCTCGCGGCGATCGGACTGCTCGCCTTTGCACTCGTCGCGCAGTTCGCGCCGGCCATTCTTGCCGCGCTTTACTGGCGCGGCGCTACCCGAGCCGGAGTCTTCTACGGATTGCTGGCCGGCTTCGCCGTCTGGGCCTACACGCTGCTGCTGCCCAACTTCGCCCAGGGCCCGATCGCGCGGATCCTGATGGATCAGGGCCCCTGGGGCATCGCCTGGCTGCGTCCCCAGGCGATGTTCGGCATCGAGGTGCTGAGCCCGTTCAGCACCGGGGCGTTGCTTGCGCTGTCATCGAACGTCGTCGTCCTGCTGGTCCTGTCCTGGCTCTGGGGCGCTTCGCTTAAGGAGCGGATGGCGGCCACGGGCTTCATGCGGGAGGCGCTGCCGGGCCTGCCGGCCGGCGACGCGGGCGGCGCACGCATCGGCGACCTGCTCGCGGTCACCGAGCGCATCCTCGGGCCCGAGACGGCGCGCGGAACCCTGGAGGGTTACTGCCGCCAGCTCGGCCGGACCGTGCCAAAGGCGTCGGAACCCGCCGATCGTGGACTGCTGCAGCACATGGAGCGGGCGCTCGCCGGCGCGATCGGCGCCTCATCGGCGCGTCTCATGTTCACGCACGCACTGCGCGGCCGCGGATTTGCGCCCGAGGATGTCGCCGAGCTGCTCGACGAGACCTCCCAGGAACTGCGCTTCAGCCGGCAGTTGCTGGAAGCCACGATGGAGAACGTGGCGCAGGGGATCTCGGTAGCCGACAACGACGGTCGAATCGTCGGCTGGAACAGCCGGTATCTGCAGATGTTCGGCTACCCCGACGGACTCGTCTACGTCGGTTGCCCGGTCGCGGACCTGATCCGATACAACGCCGAGCGAGGCGAGTTCGGTGTCACGAACGTGGAACTCGAGATCGGCAAGCGTCTCGCGCACATGAAGGCCGGCGACGCATACGTCAGCCAGCGGCGGCGACGGAACGGGCGGGTCTACGAAATGCGTGGCCAGCCGCTGCCGGACGGCGGCTACGTGACCACCTACACCGACATCACCGAATTCAAGCGCACCGAGCAGGAGCTGCTGCAGGCCAAGCAGAACCTGGAGCAGCGGGTCGAGGAGCGCACCTGGGAACTGCAAAGCGCGCTGCAGTCGCAGCGACTGGCGAAGCTGGCGGCCGAGGATGCGAACCTCTCCAAGACGCGCTTCATCGCCGCGGCCAGTCACGACCTGCTGCAGCCGCTGAACGCGGCACGGCTGTTCGCGACGACGCTGCAGGAACGCGAGACGGAACCCGACCTGAAGGAACTGTCCGGACGGATAGACACATCGCTGCGCGTGGCCGAGGAAGTGCTGGACGACATACTGGACATGGCGCGCCTGGAAAGTGGAACGATGCGTGCCGAGATCAGCGACTTCCCGATGTCCGAGGTGTTCCGCGAGCTGCAAGTGCAGTTCGCTCCGCTGGCGCAACGACGTGGGCTGCAGCTGCGCGTGACCCAGCCCCCCTGCTGGGTGCGCAGCGACCGCGTGTTGCTCAGGCGGGTGCTGCAGAACCTGATCTCGAACGCGCTGCGCTACACCGAGCGGGGCGGCGTGCTGGTCGGCTGCCGGCCACGGGGCCAGCTCGTCGAGCTGCAGGTCTGGGACTCCGGCCCGGGCATACCTGAGCCCAACCAGCGACAGATCTTCGGCGAGTTCCGGCGCCTCGGTGGCCCCTCACCCTGGGGCGAACAGGGCCTCGGGCTGGGACTGTCGATCTGTGATCGAATCGCCCGGCTGCTGGGCGTTGAGCTCGGGCTGCGTTCCGAGCCCGGCCGCGGTTCCCTGTTCAGCATACGGGTGCCCAGGATCGAGACGCGGGCCGCCGACGCGCCGAGCCCGGGCAGGACCGCGGGGCCCGCGGCCCTGCCTTCGAGCCTGGTCGGGGTCAAGGTGTTGTGTGTAGACAACGAACCGGAGATCCTCGAGGGCATGCGTGCGCTGCTCGGCCGCTGGGGCATGCAGGTCATCACCGCGAAGGACTCGGCCGGTGCGCTGGAACGGCTGTCGCAGGACCGGCCAACGGTCGTGCTCGCCGACTACCGGCTTGGCAAGGGCGACATCGACGGGCTGGCCCTGCTCGAGGCGATCGAGGCAGCCGCCGGTGAACGCGTGCCGGCGGCGCTGGTCACGGCCGATCACGGCAGTGCCGTAGCGGAGCGTGCCCGTGCGCTCGGCTACCCGCTGCTGCGCAAGCCGGTGAAGCCTGCCGCGCTGCGTGCGCTGCTGGCGGCGCTGGTCGCGCAACGCTCGGTCTCAGCCACCGGAACGAACGGCCGCTAGCGGATCAGTCCGGTTCCTCGGGCGGCGGCTTGACGCTCGCGCGATCTACCGCGAGGCGTCCCGCCGCGAGCACTGCCTGGGTCCTCGTGCCGACGCCGAGCTTGCGAAGAATGGCCGTGACATGCGCCTTGACCGTCGCTTCCGAAACCTGGAGCTCATAGGCAATCTGCTTGTTCAGCAGTCCCGAGCACAGCATCCCGAGGACTCGAAACTGCTGCGGCGTCAATTCCGCGATGCGCCGGGCGATCTCGAGTTCCTCGCTCGATGTATCCTCCGAACGCGGTGCCTGGAAACCCGGCGGCGTGTAGATCTCGCCGTCGAGCACCTGCTCTATCGCCTCGACCATCTGGCCGGAATCCATGGACTTCGGGATGAAGCCCTGTGCCCCGAAGCGCAGCGCGCTGTGGATGGTCTGCGGGTCGTCGTCGGCAGAAATCACCACGACCGGCAGTTGCGGCCGGATGCCCCGGACGTGTGCCAGAGCGTTGAATCCCTGCGCGCCCGGCATATTCAGGTCGAGCAACAGCAGGTCGGCCTCTGGTTCGGCCTCGATTGCCATCAGCAGCCCGGCCACCGAGTCGGCCTGGACGAAACGAATCGAGGCGTCATGACGGGCGACGGCGCCTATCAGGGCTTCCCGAAACAGCGGATGGTCGTCAGCGACGATATACTGCCGGCTCATTGGCGCAGAGACTACACCGGGCGGGACCTTCGACCAAAGGCGAATACCGCGCTGCGTGGTACCGGCGCAACATCGGGCAAGTTTCACACGGGGGACGCGTCGATGAACGAAACTCTTCGCAAGAGAACCACCCTGGGCCGTGCCGTGGCGGTGGCGCTGGCCGTTGCCGCGCTGGGCGCAGCGCCCAGCGTGCTGGCGCAGACAGCCAAGGAGGCCGAACTCGAGGCCCGGATCGCCGAGCTCGAGAAGATGGTCAAGGAACTGCAGGCGGCGACACCCGCGCCTCCGCGCGGCGAGAAGGACAAGCCTGTGCAGTCGAAGTCCATCACGCCGAACGCGGCGCCCGGCACCAGCTTCCACATGACCGGCTTCGTCAAGGCCGACATGCTGTGGACCGATACCGGCGACGGCGAGATCGCCGAGGGAAGCTCCGGCCGCGACTTCTACGTTCCGAGCACGATCCCGATCGGCGGCAAGAGCGAAGACACCCCGGACTTCGGCTTCCACGTCAAGCAGTCGCGTGTGAATTTCGGCACCGACACGGTGTTCGAGAGCGGCAAGCTGCTGCAGACCCGTTTCGAGGTCGATTTCTACGGTTCGGCCCTCGGCAACCAGCGCGTAAGCAATACCTACGCGCCGGTGCTGCGGCACGCCTATGTCAAGTACGGCAACTGGCTGGTCGGCCAGACCTGGTCGAACTTCATGGACGTCGCGACGCTGCCCGAGGCCGTGGACTTCATCGGCAACACGGACGGCACCGTGTTCGTGCGCCAGCCCCAGGTGCGCTTTACCAGCGGCGGCTTCTCCGCGTCGCTCGAGAACCCGCAGACGACGATCACGCCATACAACGGCGCCGGCTTCTTCGAGTCGGACGACAGCCTGTTCCCGGATTTCACGGCCCGTTATACGTTCAAGGGCGACTGGGGCCACATTTCCGTCGCCGGTTTGCTGCGTGAGCTCCGCTACGAGCAGGCATCGACTGCCACGACGCAGAAGATCGACGACAACGAGTGGTCGCTCGGCTACAGCCTTTCCGGCAAGTGGAACGTCTGGGGCAAGGACGACTTCCGTTACTACCTGCTGGGCGGAAATCTCGGCCGTTATGTCGGCCTGAACTTCACCGGCGATGCGATGGTGACGCAGAACGGCAACCTCGAGGCGCTCGAG
>DATIRA010000023.1:0-2892 GCA_035470225.1 Steroidobacteraceae bacterium
GACGTGTTCTCCCAGATGGGCGAGCCGACGGCCGAGGTGGTCTCGATCATCGTCAAGGCGGACGTCCAGGGCAGCGCCGAGGCGCTGCGCGACGCGCTCGGCAAGGTCTCAACGGAGGAGGTCGACGTGAAGATCGTCGCAAGCGGTGTCGGTGGAATCACGGAGTCCGACGTGACGCTCGCCGCGGCATCGAAGGCCCGCATCATCGGCTTCAACGTCCGCGCCGACGGCGCGGCTCGCGCTGCGATCAAGGAAACCGGCGTGGACGTACGCTACTACAGCGTGATCTACGAGGCGATCGACGACGTCAAGCAGATCGTCAGCGGTATGATCAAGCCCGAGGTCAAGGAGCAGATCGTGGGGCTCGCCGAGGTCCGCCAGGTGTTCCGGGCGAGCGGCTTCGGCACCGTGGCCGGCTGCCTGGTGGTCGAGGGCGTGATCAAGCGCGGCAACCCGGTGCGCGTGCTGCGCGACAATGTCGTGATCCACGAGGGCGAGCTCGATTCGCTGCGGCGGTTCAAGGACGACGTGAACGAGGTCAGGGCAGGCACCGAGTGCGGCATCGGCGTACGCAACTACAACGACATCCGCGATGGCGACCAGATCGAGTGCTATGCACGCGTGGAGGTCGCGCGCGGCGCGTAGCAAACATGCCGCGTGAGTTTCCCCGGGCACGCCGCGTGGCCGAGCAGGTCCAGCGCACGCTCGCCGACCTGCTCCGCCGCGAGGTGCGCGATCCGCGCCTCAAGCCGGTGACGATCACGCACGTGCGCGTGTCGCCGGACCTCACGCACGCCTGGGTCAACTACTCTCTGCTGACGGGTGATTCTCACGACCCCGAGCAGCGCGCAATCCTGGACGAGGCGGCGGCATACCTGCGCGGTCCGCTCGGCCGGTCGCTGCGGCTCAGGGTCGCGCCGGAGCTTCACTTCCAGCCGGACGAGGAGCTCGAGCGCAGCCACCGGCTCGAGGACCTGATCAACCAGGCCGTGAAGGAGGACGTCGCCCGCCACGCTGCAGACGAGGACCCGGCCGACGACACGTCGGGGTGAGCGGCGTGGCTCGCCCGGCGCGGGAGCGCCCTGCTTGGCTGGCGGTGGATGGCATCGTGCTGCTCGACAAGCCTTCGGGTCTCGGCTCGACGCCGGCGCTGCAGAGCGTACGGCGGCTGCTCCGCGCCGCGAAGGCCGGACACGCCGGTACGCTCGACCCGCTCGCCACCGGGATGCTCCCGTTGTGCTTCGGGCAGGCGACGAAGGCCTGCGGACAGCTGCTTGGGTCCAGCAAGGCGTATCGGGCGAGGCTGCTGCTCGGGCAGGCGACCGAGACTGGAGACGCTGCAGGCAGGGTGCTGGCGGAATCGCCGGTGCCGGAGCTGAGCGAGGAGGCTGTCGCCGCAGTGCTCGCCGGCCTGCAGGGCCCGCAGCTGCAGACCCCACCGATGTACTCGGCTCTGAAGCTTCAGGGGCGGCCGCTCTACGAGCTCGCGCGGCAGGGACACGAGGTGCCGAGGGAGCCGCGCCCGATCGTGATCGAGCGCCTCGAGCTCGCCGCGCTGCAGCGTGAGGTGCTGGATTTCGAGGTCGTTTGCTCGAAAGGCACTTACGTGCGGGTCCTCGGTGAGGAGATCGCGCGGCGACTCGGCACGCTCGGGCACCTGGCCGCGCTGCGGCGGCTCTGGGTGGCGCCGTTCGAGCATCAGCCCATGGTCGGGATCGACACGATCCGGGAGTGGGCCGAGGACCCCGACAGGGGTACGCCGCCCTGGCTGCTGCCGGTGGACCGTGCCTTTACGCACCTTGGCCGCCTGGACCTTGATGCGACCGCTGCGCTGCACCTCCGGCAGGGCCGGACGCTGCAAGCGCCGAAGTGCGCCGCCGCGGGCGCCGACGGGGACCTGCTGCGAGCCTATGATCCGCAGGGCCGGTTCCTCGGACTCGTCGGGCAACGGGCGGGGCGGCTGCGGGTCGAGCGCCTGTTCGTGCCGGGGGCCGGCTGACCGGGGCCTCGGGAGACTTGAGCCCGCAGGCCTTCGAACGGTAGAATGCGCGGCTCAGTTCAAAGGGTTACAAGGATTCGAGGGCACATCACCGATGGCACTGTCCACCGAGCGCAAGCGCGAGATCGTCGGCGACTACAGTCGCGGCACCAATGACACCGGTTCGCCGGAAGTACAGATTGCGCTGCTTTCTGCGCGCATCAGTGAACTCGGCGAGCATTTCAGCGCGCACAAGGGCGACCATTCGTCGCGTCGCGGCCTGCTGAAGATGGTCACGCAGCGGCGCAAGCTGCTCGACTACCTCAAGGCCTCTGATCCCGGCCGTTACCAGGACGTGGTCAACCGACTCGGCCTGCGACGCTGATGCAACTCATCCCTCCGGCCCGCAATGCGGGCCGGAGTCTTTTCCGATTCCCGAACGCTTCAAAGCATTGGACATCATCGTGAACGTCCACAAGAAAACCTTTCAGTACGGCGCCCATTCGGTGACGATCGAAACCGGGCGCATGGCGCGCCAGGCTGACGGCTCTGCGCTCGTGTCCATGGGCGACACCGTGGTACTCGTCACCGCGGTCGGCAACAAGAGCGGCGACAGCGGCAAGGACTTCTTCCCTCTGACCGTAAACTACGTCGAGAAGACTTACGCGGCGGGGCGGATCCCGGGCGGGTTCTTCAAGCGAGAGGGTCGTCCCTCCGAGAAGGAGACCCTGACCTGCCGGCTCATCGACCGGCCCATCCGGCCGCTGTTCCCGGAGGGCTTCCGCAACGAAGTGCAGGTGGTCGCGACGGTGCTGTCGCTGGACCCGGAAATCGACTCCGACATTCCGGCAATGCTGGGCGCTTCGGCCGCGCTCGCGCTCTCGGGCATCCCGTTCGGCGGGCCCATCGGAGCT
>DATIRA010000024.1:0-4103 GCA_035470225.1 Steroidobacteraceae bacterium
AGCTGGTCGCCGTTCATCCACGGGGTGTTCGCGCGCCTGACCGGGCAGGACATGGAGTACCACCTGTACGAATCGCCGCCCGAGCGATTCCGCAGCGAGGTACTGGAGTTCTTCGGCAAGGGCGGCCTCGGCATCAACGTCACGCTGCCGCACAAGCGCACCGCCGTCGACCTCGTGAACGAGCTCACGTTGCGTGCCCAGCAGGCGGGTGCCGTGAACACGATCGCACGGCAGGGAGAAATCCTGCTCGGTGAGAATACGGACGGCGCAGGCCTCGTCGCAGACCTGGTGAGAAACCTCGGCTTCCACCGCCGCAGGCCCCGGATCCTGCTGCTCGGCGCCGGCGGCGCGGCCCGTGGCGCGCTGGCGCCGCTGCTGGGTCTGGACCCGGCGACGCTGCTGATCGCGAATCGCAACGCCGGACGCGCCCTCGGGCTCGCCCGCGAGTTCGCCGAGCTCGGGACGGTGACCGCCTGCGCTTTCGACGAGCTCGGTGACCAGCGATTCGACCTGATCGTCAACGCAACCTCGGCGAGCCTCCGGGGCGAGGTGCCCGCCGTCCCGAACGGGGTCGTCGATTCGCTGACGACCTGCTACGACATGGCCTATGGCCTCGGAGAAACGGCATTCACGCAGTGGGCGCGACGGCTCGGGGCCGGCAGCGTCGCGCAGGGATGGGGGATGCTGGTCGAACAGGCCGCCGAATCCTTCGAGCTCTGGCGCGGTGTTCGACCTCCGACGGCCCCGGTCCTCGAAGCCTTGCGGTCCCGCGGCGCGCTACGCGCGGGATCCTAGGCGTAGTCCTTCTTCAACCGGGCGTAGTACAGCGCCATCTGCGGTATCCGCTCGATTTCCGCGGGCGTCAGGTCCCGCACCCGTCGCGCCGGGTTGCCGAGGTACAGCCCCCCCGATTCGAGCCGCTTGCCCGGGCTCACGACGCTGCCCGCGCCGATCATCACGTCGTCCTCGACGACCGCGCCGTCGAGCAGGATCGAGCCGATTCCGACCAGGCACCGGTTGCCGACCGTGCAGCCGTGCACGACGACGGCATGGCCCATCACGACGTCCGCGCCGATCACTAGCGGAAAGCCGGCGTCGTGCCCGGGATATGGCGAAGTGACGTGCAATACGCTGCCGTCCTGCACGTTGCTGCGCGCGCCGATGCGGATGTAATTCACGTCGCCGCGGATCACGGCCATCGGCCAGACACTCACGTCGTCGCCGAGCTCGACGTCTCCGATCACGAGCGCCGTCGGGTCGATGTACACGTCTGCGCCGAGCCGGGGCTCGACGCCGCGAAAGGCTTTGGTCGGCATCGCCTGGTTCCTGCGGTTTTGCGACCCATAGTCTAGACGCTCGGCCGCGGATCGCGGCAAGCTTGCGCAAGCTCGGCCCTTCCGGCCGGCGTGGAGCCTGCCCATGATGGTCGTTACCGTGCTGTTTCTCGCGCTGCTGGTAGTCGCGGCGCTCTACGTGATCCGTGTCTACAACGGGCTCGTGGCGCTGCGCGAGAACGTGCGCAAAGCCTGGTCGAACATCGATGTCCTGCTGACGCAGCGCCACGACGAACTGCCCAAGCTGGTCGAGACCTGCAAGCGCTACATGAGCTACGAGCAGGAGACACTCGAGCGGGTGATGCAGGCCCGATCGGCTGTATTCGCCGCGCAGGAGCGAGGCGACGTGGCTGCGGTCGGCGCGGCCGAGCAGCAATTGCGTGAGGGGCTCGGCCGCCTGTTCGCGGTCGCCGAGAACTATCCGGATCTGAAGGCGGATCAGAGCTTCCGGCATTTGCAGGGGCGGATCAGCGAGCTCGAGGAAGCCATCGCGGACCGCCGCGAGCTCTACAACGAGTCCGTGAACCTGAACAACATCCGGATCCAGACGTTCCCGGACCTGATCGTGGCACGGATGTTCGACTTCAGGCAGGCGCAGCTGCTCGAGTTCAGCGAGGAGCAGAGGCGCGACGTGGACCTGAGCAAGCTGTTTGGCTGAGGACTTCTGGTTCTGGGTCATCACGTTGGCGGTCGCCGTCATCGGCGGCGGCCGGCTGGCGTTCCGCGCGATGCACACGGCGCGGCTCATCGAGGACACGCCGACCTCCAGGATCCGCTCGGCGGCGCAGGGATACGTGGAGCTCAGCGGTCGCGCCCGTGCCCTGCAGGGCAGCCCGACCGCGGCGCCGTTGACCGGACGACCCTGTGTCTGGTGGCGATTCCGCATCCAGCAGAAGGTGGAGACGCGCACGAAATCAGGGCGCCGCCAATCCTGGCGGACGATAAACTCCGGGCGCTCGGAGCAGCCCTTCCTGCTCGACGACGGAACCGGCGAGTGCATCGTGCAGCCATCGGGCGCCGAGATGCTGATCAGCGAATCGACGACCTGGTACGGCGACGCACCCTGGCCGGTGCCGCCCCCGCAGCGTCACGCACCACGCGCCGGCGGCCGCGAATACCGTTACCGGGAGGACCGTATCTACGAGCACGAGCAGGTCTACGCGCTCGGCCAGTTCCATACGGTCGGCGGCGCGCGGGCCGGAAACCTGCAGGCAGAGGTCGCGGCGCTGCTCTCCGAGTGGAAACGGGACCAGGCGGCCCTGCTCGAGCGCTTCGACGCGGACGGCGACGGGCAGGTGAGTCTCGCGGAATGGGAGCAGGCTCACGAGCAGGCGAGGCAGGTCGCGCTCGAGCGGAGCTCCTCGAGACCGGTCGAGGCTACGCTGCACACGCTGGGCAGGCCTGCGGACGGGCAGCTTTTCATGATCGCGGCCTTTCCCGAGGGCGACGTCGCCAGGCGCTATCGGCGCAAGGCCGTCGTCGCGTTCACCGGATTCGCGCTGGCCGTGTACGCGCTGGCCTGGCTGCTGCAGCAGGCCTTCGGCTAGGCCTAGAATAGAGGTTTCGTCGCACCGGGCCTGGAATCAGCTGATGGACAACGCTCCCACACCCGATATGCACCTGCCGAGCTTCTCGGCGGTCGATCCCGCCACCGTCGAGCCGATGGTCCGCGAGCTGCTGGAGGAGAATCGCCGCAGGCTCGCCGAGCTGCTCGCCTCCGGCGCCCGAGGCTGGGACGGCCTCGTCGCGCCGATCGAGCAGATGCATCACCGGCTGTCGCGGATCTGGTCGCCGGTCAGCCACCTGAACGCGGTGATGAACAGCGATGCATTGCGCGAGGCCTATAACGCCTGCCTGCCGCTGCTGACGGCCTATCATACGGAGCTGGCCCAGAACGTGGAGCTCTGCGCCGCGTACCAGCGCGTGCTCGATGCGGACGGTGAGCAGCTCTCCGGCGAGCAGCGCGCGCTGCTCGAGCAGGCGCTGAGGGATTTCCGCCTCTCCGGAGTGTCGCTGCCGGCCGAACGCAAGCAGCGCTTCCGCGAGGTGATGGAGCGCCTCTCCGCGGTGCAGTCGCAGTTCGACGACAACGTGCTCGACGCGACCAACGCGTGGTCGAAACGGGTGAGCGACGAGTCCGAGCTCGCGGGACTGCCGGCTACGACCATCGACCGTGGGCGCCGGGCGGCCGAGTCCGCGGGCCAGCCGGGATGGCTTCTCTCACTCGACGCGCCGAACTACCAGGCCGTGATGACGCACGCCGAAAGCGAACCACTGCGCCGGGAGTTCTACGAGGCCTGGGTGACGCGGGCGTCGGACCGGGGACCGAACGCGGGCCGGTGGGACAACAGCGCGCTGATGGCCGAGATCCTGGCGCTGCGCCACGAGGCCGCGAACCTGGTCGGTTTCGGCAATTACGCCGAATACTCGCTCGCGACGAAGATGGTGCGCGAGCCGGAGGAGGTGCTCGATTTCCTGCGCAGGCTGGCGCATCACAGCCGGCCTGCCGCCCGGCGCGAATTCGCCGAGCTGGAGGAGTTCGCCGGGCGCAGGCTCTCGGCCTGGGATGTCGCGTTCTATTCGGAACGCCTCAAGCATGCGCGGCTCGAGGTCTCCGAGGAGGCGCTACGCCCCTACTTCCCGGCGCCGAGGGTGCTCGCGGGACTTTTCACGGTGGCATCGCGGCTCTACGGCATACGCATCGTCGCCCGCGACGATGTCGAGCTGTACGACCCCGACGTGCGCTACTTCGATATCGTCGACCCGCAG
>DATIRA010000025.1:0-2938 GCA_035470225.1 Steroidobacteraceae bacterium
AAGGCCCGCATGCCCTGATAGAGATCGTCCGGCGTGCCCGCCCTGAACTCGCCGAGGCTGAGCAGGACGCGGCTGGCCGTGCGCGAGTGGAGACAGGCCGCATAGCCGGCCTCAAGCGGCCCTCGGAAGCTGACGCCGGCCGGGTGTTCCCGCTGCACGTCGATTCCAAGGGGACGCAGCTCTCCGGCGAGCAGGTCGGCCACGTTGCGCGGACAGGCGGCGAAGAACTGCAGCTGCACGGAATCTCAGTCGCCGCGTCGCGCGATGCGTTCGTGGCGCAGTGGCTGCAGGTCGCAAGGACGGAGCTGGTCGAGCTGACGGCGGATGATCCGGTAAGCGTCGGCGTCGAAACCCCTGTCACGGTCGCCTGCGAGGATGCTGCGAACCTCGTCGTCTCCGGTCGCGGTTCCCAAGTGCCTCCAGCGGTCGAGTACGTGCACGACCTCCCCTTCGCCACCGGGTCCCGGCTCCCTGATGCCGACCGGTCCCGGGAACGGCCAGGGCTTGAGCCTGATGCTGGCCAGCGCGACCCGCAGCCGGGCATCGTGCAGCGCCCGGGGTTCCTTACCGACGCAGGCACCCCTGCACTTGCCCAGCTGGTATGCGAAGCACGAGCCCTCCCCTTGCTCGAGACCCAGCGCCTTCATGCAGAGCCGCTCCTCGCGCGCCTTGCCCTCCAGCGCACGCCAGGCATCGCGCTCGCAACGGAACGGACCGTGGACCTCCTCGCCAGCGGGCGGGCTCGGTTCGTCGAGCCGCTGCACGCGCGGCTGCAGGCCGGTCTCCGCTGCCACGAGCCTCAGACACCACAACCGATCCGAGCCGCGCAGACGCCGGTTCGCCACGGGCGCCAGTTCCTTGACGAGCCTCGACTCGAGCAGCAGCGCCCCGAACTCGCCGCCGGTCTCGATCCACTCGACGCGATGCACCTGGCGAGCGAGCCGGGACTCCTTCGCCGAGCGATCCGCAGCCCCGAAATGCGAGAGCACCCGGCTGCGGATGTTGCGGCTCTTGCCGACGTACAACGCAGTCCCGCCCTCGCCGCGAAACAGGTACACACCCGGTCCCTCGGGAAGCTCATCGTCCAGCTCCGGTGGCAAGTGCGGCGGGAGTCGCGACTTGCTCAACAGCTCCAGCACCGCCTGCTCGAGCCGATCTGCGCCCGCTGCGCGCTCCATCGCCTGGATCAGCTGAGGCAGCACCCGCGCATCACCGAGCGCCCGGTGGCGCGCTTCGCAGTCCAGTGCGTAGCGCCCGATCAGCGTATCGAGATTGTGCCGTGCGTGCTCACGGAACAGGCTGCGCGACAGCCGTACGGTGCACAGCACGGGTGAGGCGTAGCGCTCCCCGAGCCGGCGGAACTCGCTGCGCAGGAACCCATAGTCGAAACGCGCGTTGTGCGCCACGAGCAAGCGTCCCTCGAGTCGTCGCCGGATCTCCTGCCGCAGCGCACCGAACCCCGGCGCATCCTCGACCATCTCGTTGCTGATCCCGGTGAACTCGGTGATCGACGGGGGAATCCGTCGTCCCGGGTTCACGAGCCTGCTCCATTCCTCGACGACCCGCCCGCCGTCGAGCAGCACGATGCCGATCTCGATGACGCGATGCTGCGCGGCCATCCCGCCGGTGGTCTCGAGATCCACGCAGGCCAGCGGACCGCGCAGCGACGCGGCGCGAAGCAGCAGGCCATCAACGCTCATGCGGCGCCTGGTCCGTCCCGGGATTCCCGCCGTCGAGCGTCAGCAGCGGACCGTAGAGATCCGGTCGGCGGTCCCTGAACACGCCCCAGGCTCGACGCTGCGCACGCACCGCCTCCAGGTCGAACGTCGCCGTCAGGACAGTCTCGCCGTCCCGGTCGGCCTCGGCGACTTTCTCTCCCGTCGGGCCGGCGATGAACGACGATCCGTAGAAAGTCATCTGGTACTTCTGGCCGGACTCGCTGCCTACGCGGTTCGACGCCACCAGCGGCACGAGGTTGGCTGCGGCGTGCCCCTGCATGCAGCGCTGCCAGTGATCGCGGGTGTCCATGCTCGCATCGTGCGGCTCGGAACCGATGGCCGTCGGGTAGAGCAGCACCTCCGCGCCCATCAGTGCCATGCATCTCGCCGACTCGGGGAACCACTGGTCCCAGCAGATCGCTGCCCCGATGCGCCCGAAGCGGGTCTGCCAGACGCGGAAACCCGTGTCCCCAGGCGAGAAATAGTACTTCTCGTGGTACCCGGGCCCCTCGGGAATATGCGACTTGCGGTACACGCCGAGCCGCGCGCCGTCCGCGTCGATCATGACCAGTGAGTTGAAGTACGCATTGCCGGCGCGTTCGAACACGCTGAGCGGCAGCACGACCGAGAGTTCCTTCGCCAGGGCTTCGAACCGGCCGACCACCGGGGAGTCCGCGATCGGCCGGGCCAGGTCGAAATGACTGGCGAGGTGATCCTTGCAGAAATAAGGGGTCTCAAAAAGCTCCTGCAACAGAATGACTTGAGCGCCCTTTCTGGCAGCGTTTCTAACCAGGCTCTCGGCGCGGTCCAGGTTCGCAGCCGAATCCTCGACACAGTGGAACTGCGTTGCGGCCAGCGTCACTTTCATTTCGACCCTCGGCTCGTGATGCCCGGTTCCCGGGAAGCGCGAGTCTATGACGCAGCGCCGCCGGCACCAACCGCCAGCCGCTGGCGCCGGTCGTTATGTGAAACAATATAAGGCCCGCGCACGAAGGGAAGTCGTGCTCGTCTGTGGAAGACCGTTACGCGGCCAGCGTGCCATGGTCAAGAGCAACAAGTCCACCGCTCTCCAGGGAGATGAACATGTCAGACAATCTGCTCGATGCACTTTCCGATCTGATGACGCCGAGCCTGCTCGGCCGCGCAGCCGGCGAGCTGGGCGAGCCGGAGACTGCGGTATCGAAGGGCATGGGCGCCGTGTTCCCGTTGATGCTGGGCGG
>DATIRA010000026.1:0-4608 GCA_035470225.1 Steroidobacteraceae bacterium
GAATGGGCAGGCTTCGAACATGGTGCCCGATGCGCACGACCCGACGAAGCGGCATGCGCCGATCATGTTCACGACGGACCTCGCGCTGAAGTTCGACCCGAGCTATCGCGAGATCGCGCTGCGCTTCCAGCAGAACCCCGACGAGTACCAGCTCGCGTTCGCGAAAGCCTGGTTCAAGCTGACCCATCGCGACCTCGGCCCGCGCGCTCGCTATCTCGGCCCGGAAGTGCCGGCTGATGTGCTGACCTGGCAGGACCCGGTACCGGCCGTGGATCATCCGCTGATCGACGCCCGGGACATCGCGGCACTGGAGGCGAAGATCCTCGCCTCGGGCCTGACCGGACCGGAGCTGATCCGCACCGCCTGGGCGTCGGCCGCGACGTTCCGCGGCACCGACATGCGCGGTGGCGCAAATGGCGCGCGGATCCGCCTGGCGCCGCAGAAGGACTGGGCCGTCAATGATCCGGCGGAGCTGTCCCGGGTGCTGCAGCGGCTGGAAGCCATCCAGCAGGAGTTCAACAGTGCGCAGACCGGCGGCAAGAAGGTGTCGCTCGCGGACCTGATCGTGCTGGGCGGCGGCGCTGCGATCGAGCAGGCCGCGAAGCAGGCCGGCTACGACGTGGAAGTCCCGTTCGCGCCGGGTCGCACCGACGCGTCTCAGCAGCAGACGGACGTGAACTCGTTCGCGGTGCTGCAGCCGACCGCGGACGGCTTCCGCAACTACTTCGGCGCCGACGCGGGTCTTTCGCCTGCGGAAGCGCTGGTCGACCGGGCGAACATGCTGACGCTGACCGTTCCGGAGATGACGGTGCTGGTCGGCGGCATGCGGGCACTGAACGCCAATGCCGGCCAGTCGGCACACGGCGTGTTTACAACCCGGCCCGGCACGTTGAGCAACGACTTCTTCGTGAACCTGCTCGACATGTCCACGAAGTGGAACAAATCCACGTCGGTCGATGGAATCTACGAGGGACGTGACCGCAGCACCGGAGCGCTCAAGTGGACCGCGACGCCGGTGGACTTGATCTTCGGCTCGAACGCAGAGCTGCGCGCCGTGGCTGAGGTGTATGCCTCGTCCGACGGCCAGCGGGAGTTCGTGCAGGACTTCGTCGATGCATGGACCAAGGTGATGAACCTCGATCGTTTCGACCTGTAATCTGCCTTGAAACAGGACGCGCCCCGGGCCCTGGGGCGCGTCCTGCCTTTCGAGGCGCAAGCGTCTCTCCTTGACATCGGGCCCCACTCGACCTCTCATCCGGGGCCATGACCGGTGCAGCGAGCATCCCGCACCCCGGGGCGCAGGCCCGCAGCGGCACGCGCCTCTTCCTGCTGCTGGCACTTTTGTATTTCGCCCAGGGACTGCCTTCCGGGCTGATCGCCAAGGCCCTGCCGCCGCTGCTGCGCGAATCGGGCGTCTCGCTGTCGGTGATCGGCTACACGAGCCTGCTCGCGCTGCCCTGGGCGCTCAAGTTCGCCTGGGCGCCGTTCGTCGATCGCTACGGCTCGCGCAAGCAATGGCTGCTCGTGTTGAACGTGCTGACGATGCTGCTGATGCTGGTCGTCGCCTCGCGCGACTTCGCGGCCTGGGTGAACGTGCTGTCGCTGTTCCTGGCCCTGCTGTTCTGCATGAACCTGGTGGCCGCGACGCAGGACATCGCCACCGACGGCTACGCCGTCAGCAAGCTCAAGCCCGAGTGGCGCGGCCTCGGCAACAGCATCCAGGTCGTCGGCTACAAGGTCGGCATGGTGACCGGCAGCGGCGCACTGCTGTGGCTCGTGGCGCGCCACGGGTGGCAGGTGAGCTACGGGAGCCTCGCGCTGCTGATCCTGCTGGTGATCTTGCCGGTGCTGTTCATGGACGGCACGCAGGAGCGCGCCGAACGTTCGCGCACGCACGCGCACTGGCACGGACTACGGGGCTACGCGAAGCTGCTGGGCGACTTCGTCGCACGACCGGGGCTCCGCTGGTGGCTGCTGACCGTGGCGCTATACAAGTTCGGCGATTCGCTCGCCTCGAGAATGACCGGGCCGCTGCTGACCGACAGCGGCTACTCGCTGGCGCAGATCGGAGTCATCACCGGCGTGGCAGGCGCGACGGTGGGCGTGTTCGGAGCCTTCCTGGGCGGCACGACGCTGCTGCGCCTCGGTCACCGCGAGGCATTGCTGGGCTTCGGCCTGCTGCAGGCGATGGGACTCGCATCCTATCTTCCGGTCGTGCACGGCACGCCAGGCATCTATGCACTCGGCGCCATCGTCTGCTTCGAGCAGTTCGCAGACGGGCTGTCCACCGTGGCGCTGTTCACGATGATGATGGACCGCTGTCGCGTGCATTCGCCCGGCACCGACTACTCGTTGCAGGCCTCGCTGATGGTCATGGCGACCGGTATTGCCGCGTTTTCGGGCGGAGCGTTCACCGACCGCTTCGGCTACTCGGCAGTCTTCGTGACCGCGGCGCTGGTCACGGTGCTGAGCCTGGTGCCGGCGGTGATGTTCTTCCGGGCGTCCCGGCACGCCGAGATTCCACCGGCGGAGGCCCATCATGAAGCTCGCTGACGATGCGACGAGATTTCTCGAGATCAGCCCGTACCTGGACCGCCCCACGGACATCCAGGTTTCGCTCGATGGTGACATTCGCGCCGACGTGGCGATCATCGGTGGCGGCTACACCGGCCTGTCCACGGCGCTGGCTCTGCACGAGGCCGGCGTCTCGGCGGTCGTGCTCGAGCGGCACTTCTGCGGCTTCGGCGCCAGCGGGCGCAATGCGGGCCACCTGACTCCGACGATCTGCAAGGACCTGCCCACGGCGAAGATGCTGTTCGGTCTCGATGCGGCGGCGGAGCTGGTTCGCTTCGCGGATCATTGCGTCGAGCGGACCGAGCAGCTGATCCGGGAGTACGGCGTCGAATGCGACTACCAACCGACCGGCAACATCATGGCGGTCGTGCATCGCTCGCAGGAGCGGCGGCTGCGGCTCGCGACCGAGGCCGCGGGCGCGTTGGGCGCAAGGACGCGCTTTGTCGAGGCCGGGGAGATGCGCGAACGTGGCCTGCCGACGGCCTTCCTGTGCGGAGCGCTCGAAGAAGCCGGCGGCACGCTGCACCCCGGCAGGCTCGTGCAGGGCCTGCGCGGTGCCGCGCTCGAACGGGGAATCCGGATCTTCGAGCAGACGAAGGTGACCGGCGTCGAAGCCGGCACGCCGATTCGCGTCGTGACTGCCGGCGGGAGCGTCCGCGCGGACCGGGTACTGATGGCGACCAACGCCTACGCGCCGGAAGTCGGGGAGCCCGGCCAGCGCCTGTGCCCGCTATACATCACGCTGTTCGAGACCGCGCCGCTGACCGACGCCCAGCTCGAGAGCATCGGCGGCTGGAAGGGTCGTGAAGGGATCTACACCGCCCACGAGAGCATGGAGACTTTCCGGCTCACGGCCGAGCGAACCATCATCGGCGGCTCGAAGGACGTGCAGTACTTCTACGACTGCCGCCCGCACGGCCACGGCGGCGATGCCGATGCGCGGAAGGCCAGCGTGATTCGGGCGTTCCGCGAGCGCTTTCCCGGACTCGCGGACCTGCCGATCGCACATGCCTGGGCCGGATGGTGTGGATTCACGCTGAACTTCCTGCCGGTCGTCGGCCGCGATCCGGAAAACCAGTCGTTCTACTACAGCGTCGGCTACAACGGTCACGGCGTGGCCCAGGCCACCGCGATGGGCGGACTGCTCGCCGACCTGATGACCGGCAAGCGGAACCGCTGGCACGAGATCATCTGCCGCAAGCCCGCCTACATGCCGCCGAAACCCCTGCGCTACCTGAGCATCAAGGCGCTGCTGGGAGTCGTGAACGGCGTCGACCGGCACGTCGACCGGAAGATCCGCGCCGCGAGAAGCGCAGCACGGCCGAACTGACGCGGGCGGCAGACCGGCGCCGGTATCTCCGCCCTGGTCAGCCCTTCGGTGTCAGCTTCAGCAATCGTCCGCCGCTGCCGCCCCGCTCGTCCTCGAGCACCCAGAGTTCGCCGTCCGGTCCTTCGACAACGCAGCGGATCCGTTCACCCATCGGGTAGCGCTCGACCTCGCGGGCCGTGTCGCCGTCGAGCTCGACCCGCACGATGGCCTTTGAGGACAGGCCCGAGATCAGCGCGTCGCCGCGCCAGCCCGTGAACAGCGATCCGTGATAGACGATCAGGTTGCCCGGAGAGACGACCGGCGTCCACCAGATCATCGGCTTCGCAAACTCGGGCCGTGTGTCGTGGTCCGGAATCTCGCGGCCGTCGTAATGATCGCCGTTCGAGACAATCGGGTAGCCGTAGTTGCCGCCGCGCCTGATCAGGTTCAGTTCGTCGCCGCCGGCCGGACCCATTTCCATCACCAGCAACCGGCCGTCGAGATCGAACGCGAGGCCGAGCGGATTGCGATGGCCCAGCGACCAGATCTCGGGGTAGACGCCTTCGTCGTCGACCAGCGGGTCGGTGCTGAAGTAGTCGACGAACGGGTTGTCGCCTGGAATCGAGCCGTCGTCGTTCAGGCGCACGATCTTGCCGAGCGTCGACTGCATGTCCTGCGCCGGCGTGAACTTCTGGCGGTCGCCCGACGAGATGTACAGGAAGCCT